>JAMOSE010000142.1 GCA_027063215.1 Sulfurimonas sp.
CGACTTTAAGCCAGACATCATACTCTTTTATTTTTTGTATCAGTGCTAAATTCTCTTCTTTTGTAGGCAAATCAAGGGCAACACATAATTCCATACTGACTCTTTATAGTTTAATTATGAAATTATAACATACATGATTGCACAGTACTTTGTATTTTTGCAACAATAGTAGGATCTTCAAGTGTTGAAATATCTTGAGTAATAGCTTCGCCCTTAGCAATTGAGCGTAAAATTCTGCGCATTATTTTTCCCGAACGAGTCTTTGGAAGTCCTGGAGCAAATACCATATCATCACACAGAGCAATATTTCCTATCTCTTTTTTGATAACATTGTTGATAGCTTTTACCTCTTCAACCTCATCGGCAATACCCTCATCTGATTTAAGTACAACATAGGCAAAAATTCCCTCACCTTTAATATCATGTGGTTTACCAACAACGGCAACTTCAGCAACATTTGGATGTTTTTTGATGGCTGCTTCAACTTCAGCAGTACCCATTCTATGTCCACTTACATTGATAACATCATCAGTTCTACCTGTAATTGTGATGTATCCATCTTCATCATACATAGCACCATCACCTGTAAAATAAACAGGTTTGCCATCTTTTTTCACATCACCAAAGTATGATTTAACAAATCTCTCTTCATCACCCCAAACACCACGAATCATACTTGGCCAAGGACGTGTTACACACATATAACCAGTCTCTCCGGCTTCTACTCTTTCACCTGTTGCAGGATCAAGGATTTCACCCATAATTCCCGGAAGTGGCAATGTTGCACATGCAGGTTTAATCGGTGTAGCGCCAGGAAGTGGTGAAACTATGTGTCCACCCGTTTCAGTTTGCCAGTATGTATCAACAATAGCACACTTGGAATTTCCAACCTCTTCATAGTACCATTTCCATGCCGGTGGATCAATAGGTTCACCAACAGTTCCAAGAACTTTTAAAGAACTCAAGTCATATTTTTTCGGCTCATCTTCACCCATTTTATGTAAAACTCTAATGGCAGTAGGTGCTGTATAGAACTGATTAATCTTATACTCTTCTACCATTTTCCAAGGGCGACCTGCATCAGGGTATGTTGGCACACCTTCAAACATTACCGTTGTTGCACCCATAGCAAGTGGACCATAAACAATGTACGTATGCCCTGTAATCCAACCAATATCAGCTGTACACCAGTAAGTGTCATTCTCTTTGACATCAAACACCCATTCCATAGTCATTTGAGCCCAAAGAATGTATCCAGCTTGGTTATGTTGCACCCCTTTTGGTTTTCCTGTACTTCCTGATGTATAGAGTAAGAAGAGTGGATCTTCTGCATCCATTGCTTCTGGATCGCAATGAACATCTTGTGTTTGAATAAGTTCATTATATGAATAATCACGCCCTGCAACCCACTCAATATCTTCACCATTTCGCTCAACAACTAAAACTTTTTTAACTGGCGTATTCCCTTCAAGTGCTGCATCGACAACAGGTTTAAGCATATAAGGTTTATCTTTTCTAAAAGCACCGTCAGCAGTAAGTACTACTTTTGCATCTGCATCTTCAATTCTATCACGAAGAGCCTCTGCTGAAAAACCACCAAATACTATAGAGTGAATAGCACCAATTCTCGCACATGCAAGCATCGCATACGCAGCTTCAGGGATCATTGGCATATAGATAACAACACGATCACCTTTTTTTACGCCAAACACATTTTTAAGCAAGTTTGCAAACCTATTTACATTATAGTAAAGTTCAAGATACGTAATGATCTGTTTATCACCACGATCTCCTTCAAAAATAATTGCCGCTTTATTCTTACGAGAATCCAAATGACGGTCAATACACTGCGCAGCAACATTGAGTTTTCCACCTTTAAACCATTTAACAAATGGAAAGTTAGACTCATCAAGAACTTCATTAAACGGTTCTATCCAATCAAGCTTCTCTTTTGCGAATCTTCCCCAAAATCCTTCATAATCTTCAGTCGCTTCATCTTGAAGTGCCTGATACTCACACATATTTTTAATTCTTGCATTTTTTGCAAATTCTTTGTTTGGTTTATATACTGGTTTTAACATTATTATTCTCCTGTGTTAATTTTAGATATATCATAGCTGTCATAATCGCATCATTAACAGCATTGTGAGCTCCCATATCTGGCACTCTACATTTTTTTAAGATTGTATCAAATCGCAAATCAATATTTCCTTGAGGAATCAACGGCATCATTCTATCAAAATAAATCTCAGAAACCTCTATCATTTCATTTGGTAACTCTATTCCTAGACTCTTTTTTATATATTTGTTTACTATCGCTACATCAAACTCCAAATAGTACCCTACTAGTGTTCGTGAACCTATAAAGTGTAAAAACCTTTCAATTCCCTCCTTCGCATCAATTGCATTTTCTAAATCACAAGGTCGTATGTGATGAATCTCTATACTTTTTGAACTTATCTCCGCTGAATTTTTGAGATATATTTCAAAAGTCTGTGATGTTAAGATCTTGTTATCTTTGATCTTTACCGCTCCAATGGAGAGTATCTCATCTTTTTTAGGATTAAGCCCTGTTGTTTCTGTATCAAAGACAACATACTCTCCACTGCTATCTTCTTCAAACAAAAAGCGAAACTTTTCATCTTTGAGTTTTGCAAGGTTTCGCTTCTTTTTAAAATCTGAAAAAAAATTCTTAAACATTACACGACCATATTAAGATGAAAATGAAAACTCATAAACTTCTTAAATTTATTGACCACTTTAAAACTGTCTTTTAAAAGATCTCTTTGATTTTTTGAAAGTTTTTGTGGGTTGATATAGTTTTCTTCATCTAAGTTTTTTGCTTCTAAAAGAGCAAGTAAGCGTATGGAAGCGATGGTATCAAAACTCTCTATCAGCTCCTCTGCAAAGTTTTTATCAATAACGCCTCTGTTATTAAGCTCTTTAATACGCTCAATCGTATTTGTTTCATCTATTTTATACTGCAAAGCCAATACTCTTACACCGTGAACAATGGCAAAAAGCCCACCTTTTTTCAAATCAAGCTTATTGTTATGCTCTTTTTGTAAAACAAAACCGCTAAAGAGTGAGAGTGGCGTTTCAAAATATAAAACTGCTTTTGCCAGATGAGCCAGTACATCTTCACGATGCGCAAAATTTTCATAGAGATAATTTCGTAATGTTGTAAGATAGCTCTCTTCTCCTGCCACTGATTTTGCATCCAAGAAGATACTGAGATTTTGTAACTCTTTTTCATCTAATGAACTTAACCACTCTTTTATCTGAAGTTGAAAGTCATGCAGCGTTTTTCTCCAAAATGGGTTACTCACCATTACATTACCTTTACATTTTGGAAAACCAAGCTCTAAAAGGTAGCTGTTTAACTGCTCCATAGGAGCAACAAAGAGTGCTTCATCTACATCATCACTTATAATAAGTGCATTGTCCTGATCTGTTTTAATGGTCTGCTCTGCTCTTCCTTCACTTCCCATAACCAATAAAGAACATTTGTCTTGCAACTCTTTTGGAACAGACATTTCAAAGACTTTTTTGTATATCTTTTCATTAAGTGCTGAGACAAGTTTTGTAATATAGCGTGCCTTTACTCCTTTGGCTCTTAGCGTCACTATAAGATTTTTAATATCTTCACTGACAAATTGCAACTCTTCTATAGAAGAGGCTTTTTGAATTTGAACGGCTACAAGGTGTGAATGGTTTGCAAAAAAACTAAGCAAATCAAGCTGTTCTAAAACACCCACAATTTTATCATCTTCTGTCACAATAAGTCGCTTGATTCCTTTATGTGTCATAATCAAAAGTGCATTAAACAAGAAGTCATTACTTTGGATTGTAATAATTTCATTTTTAGCTATTTGTGAAATCTTTCCATCAATAGAGAGTCTCTCTAGCAGAACTTTTTCGCGTAAATCGGTATCGGTAACGATACAGTAACTCTCATCTTTTTGAACAATAATAACTTTAGCCTGAAGTTTTTTTTGTTCTTGCAGTGCTTCATAAATAGAAACATCAGCATCAACAATGCAAGCTTTATGTAAAAACATCTCCGATACTCTTGCCATAAGAAAGGGTGTAAAATCACTCTGTGCATCAAACTCTTTAAGATGCTTATGGCGTGAGATAAAATCTTGTAAAAAATAACTCTGGATCTCTTTGTTCTGCATCAAATCAAGAAAGTCCTCTTTTTTGATCTCATAGCAAATCAAATCTTCATCTACAACAAATCTGCTTTCGGTTTTACCATAAATGAGTGCATCTGCATCAAAACTGTCACCATGTGAATAAACATTATGCAGTTGCTCATCTATATACTCATGAACCGTACCTTTTATAATAATATAAAAGGCGATCGATTCAAGATCTTTGGAGATCAAAAGAGTATCTTTTGTATAGTATGCAATATCTATCTTTTTCATCAAAACATCAAGCTCACGTGAGCTTAACTGCCCAAAAGGATGAATAGACGCTATTAGCTGCTTTTGATCTAAAATACTCATTTCTCACTCCATTTCTATAAAAGATTAATGCTCACTCGCACCCTCAGCACCGATACCTGTTTGACTTCTGATATATTGTGCTTCAAATGCTTCCATCTCTTCTTTTGCAGATTCTGATTTATCTGTTATAGAGAAGAACCAGATTCCGACAAAGGCTACAACTACAGAAAAAAGTGCCGGATATTTATATGGAAAAATAGCCTCGGCATTTCCTAAAATCTGTACCCAAACGATTGGACCTAAAATAACCAAAAGTACTGCTGTTGCAAGTCCTAAACTTCCACCTATAACTGCACCACGAGTTGTTAGTTTTTTCCAGTACATTGAAAGTAAAAGTACAGGGAAGTTTGCAGATGCAGCAATAGCAAATGCAAGACCAACAACAAAAGCAATATTTTGTTTCTCAAATGCAATTCCCAAAATAATAGCAACGATTCCTAAAACAACGGTTGCAATTCTTGAAACTTTCATCTCTTTTAGTCCATCAACCTGACCTTTTTTATATACAGAAGCATAAAGATCATGTGAAATTGCAGAAGCACCTGCAAGTGTAAGCCCAGAAACAACTGCTAAAATCGTAGCAAATGCAACTGCTGAGATAAATCCTAAGAAGAAGTCACCACCAACTGCATGCGAGAGGTGAATCGCTGCCATATTGTTTCCACCTAAGATTGGATAACCACCGCTAATTGCCTGTTTTGCAAGATCAAGATACTCAGGATTTTGATATACCATAACGATAGCACCAAAACCGATAGTAAATGTCAAGATATAAAAGTATCCGATAAACCCTGTTGCAAAAAATACTGACTTACGAGCCTCTTTTGCATTACCAACTGTAAAAAATCTCATCAGAATATGTGGAAGACCTGCCGTACCAAACATCAAAGCAATAGCCAGAGATATGGCTGAAACCGGATCACTGACCAGTCCACCCGGACTCATAATTTCTGCGCCTTTAAGCTCTGTAGCATGCGCAAAAAGTGCACCAAAACTAAAGTCATAATGTGCCATAACAGCTATTGCCATAAATGTTGCACCTGAGAGAAGTAAAAATGCCTTAATAATCTGTACCCATGTAGTAGCAAGCATACCACCAAATGTTACATATAAAATCATAAGTACACCAACTAAAATAACTGCTACTTCATACTGCAAACCAAAAAGAAGCTGAATGAGTTTACCAGAACCAACCATTTGCGCAATAAGGTATAAGATAACTGTTGCAACAGAACCAAATGCAGCTAATATACGAATAGGTTTTTGGCGTAGTCTATATGAAGCAACATCTGCAAAAGTATATTTACCCAAGTTTCTCAAAGGCTCAGCGATCATAAAAAGAATAAGAGGCCAACCAACCAAGAAACCTATAGAGTAGATAAGTCCATCATACCCTTTTAAGTAAACAAGACCTGAAATCCCCAAAAATGAAGCTGCAGACATATAATCCCCTGCAATCGCCATTCCGTTTTGAAATCCTGTAATACCACCACCGGCTGTATAAAAATCTTTTGCAGATTTTGTTCTTTTTGCCGCCCAGTATGTAATGCCAAGCGTAGCACCCACAAAGATAACAAACATTACAATTGCAGGAATATTGAGTGGCTGTTTTTGTATTTCGCCTTCAATTGTTCCTGATGCAAAAACAGCAACAGCGCCCAGTATTAAAAATAAAAATATTCTGTTCAACATCTAACTATCCTTCACCGATTCTTTAATCTTGTTCGCCAAGTCATCAAACTCACCATTGGCTCTTTTTGTATAGATACCCGTTAAGATAAAGGCAAATATAATAACAGCGATCCCAATTGGAATACCGATAGTTGTCACAGAGCCTTCAGCAAGAGGCGCTGCCAATGCAGAGGGATCAAATGCAATAGTCAATATAAACCCAAAGTACACTACCAGCATTGCGATTGTCAGCTTAAGAGAAAAAGCTGTTCTTTTTTTTACCAACTCCTGATAATCAGGGTTGACTTTAATTTTATCAACAATATTTTGTTCCATAATTTTTCCTTTTTTAGAAATTATAGTTTGCTATAAATCTATATTCATCCCACTCAACAGTTTTTCCACCATTTCCAGCAGCATAAAAATCATCTGTAAAGTTTCCACGAAGACGAAGCTGTAGATTTTTTACAAAACCTGTGTTATATATGAGATCAAAACCACTTTCTTTTGCATCATCTTTCGTATAGCCATTGTTTTTATCCATATCATACGATGCATAATAAACAACTGCTTTTAAATCTGGTCCAAATTTTTTGAAGTTATATGAAGCTGCAACTTTTGTAGCTTTTGTACCTGCTAAAAATACATGTCTTGTTACCATTCCTTGCGTAAATGCCGGCATACCACCCCATGGAGAGATAATAGCATTTGCATATGCAGCATCACTGTCCGAATTATCAGTAGTTTGCGAGTACGCAACATAGGCAGTAAAGTTTTCAACTTTTGCACCAAGTTTAGCACCCCAGTACATACTGTCAAGCTCACCGTTACCACCTAAATTTTTAAGTTGCTTATCACCTACATCATCTTCTTTAATGATTTGAGCAGATACAAACGGTTTTACATTATCATTTAAAAGACATGTCCATTTATAATCAACTTGACCATAAATCGCATTTAAAATATCATGACCATAGTAGTCCCAAAGTTGTACTTTAAGATTTTTAACACCTGTGTATGTTACAGCCGCCACAGTGACACCATCCGTAGATTCACCAACAGCATATGTTCCCATATTTACAAAGTCACCAACATGATTTTTAGTATCAACTGCCGAATAACCCGCTGTTGCTGCTAAGATACCACCATTATAGACACGACCAAAAGTACCTTGAGCAAATTTAGTTACATGCCCTACAATAAGTGTTGTATCTGGCAGGTCAGTATTGCTTAGAAGATATGCTTCAAATAAGTTGGGAACCATTCTTGCATCATCATCTCCGGCTAATGGAGTATGGAGTTTTTGACGACCACCTTTAAAAGCTGTATTGCCATATTTAAACTGTAAATATGCCTCACCTAAAATTGAGTAGCTTTCATTATCTTTCCCTAAAAGAGACGGATCAACTTTTTTATTTGTTGCTTTATCACTTTTGAGTCCAAAGCCATTTGTTGTATAAAAAGCAGTACCAAAACTTAAACCTTTATAGTCTGCTGTTTCATATTTTAAGTGACCACCAACTGCATTTGCACTTCTTGTATAGTCACCACCTGTAGAGATTTGAACATCTCTTGAGATACTAAACTCTCGTATCTGCCCACTTGCCTTTCCCTCAGCAAACATAGAACGTAAATCTTCAGCAGCACTCAAAGATGCTGAACTTACAAGACCTAACATAGCTACACTTAAAGCTATTTTTCTCATTGTTACACTCCTTATATTATTCACAAAACAATAGTAAGATACAAACATAGCATGAATATAGCAATATGCTATTTTTGATAAAGAAGCGTCATTTTCTCTTGCAAGTGTGCAAAGTTGCAACAGTGTTAAGTACCTATCCAAAAAGAACACCAATTATCAGCGATAAGAAAACAGTTCTAGTGATAGGCAGATTTTTGAAGAACTAACT
>JAMOSE010000143.1 GCA_027063215.1 Sulfurimonas sp.
GCAGTCCTGAATTATTTGATGGAATTATACTTAAAATACACTTAGAATATATTTATAAAATTATTTCTCTCAGTTGACTACAATATTAGATATATAGGAGTTTTACAAGAAGTCTATTGTATAATAATACCAAAGACAATTCATTTAAAGGCTACATCATTTTATCAAGAAAAGAGACTCTAAGCGAGCAGTTTAAAAACTTTTATAAGGAACATAATCCAAAAAGCATGGAAGATGCGTTGGAAAAGTTTGCTATTTTTGGCGGTGTTTCATGGGGGAAGATTGATACTTCAAAACCATCTTATGAACTTATAGAGAAACTTATTTTAAATGATTATAGTTACATCCGTAATGATATTACAGAATTAACAGACGGACAGCCACTCTACCACTCTATTCTCTCTGCCATTGCTATGAGTGACGGAAAAGCACATGCCGTTTATAAACGGGCACGCGTTGAAGAGAGCGTTGGAGAAAAAGCGATTGAAACACTTATTGAGAGAGGTCTCATTCGTCTTAAAAGATGCAAAGGTGCAGATGACAAGTTTAGTTTTACACTTCCATTTTTACGCTTCTGGTTTGCTTTTGTATCACCTCTTTTTAAAGGCATTCGTGATGGAGAGTACACAGAGGTAAAAGAGCGTTGGCAAGCTTATGAAAATGAGTTTACCCATCCAATCTTTACAGAACTCTCCCATGCCCTTTTGCGTAAATTACTTAAAGATGAACAGATTATGGAGATGGGTGAGTATTGGAAAAATGATGGTCTCAGCCTTGATATTTATGCAAACACAAAAGATAAAAAACGTATTATCGGCTCCTGCAAATATACAAATACAAAAGTCAAAAAAAGTGAGCTTTCAAAACTTGCAGAGCTTGCCAAAAAAGCAAATATTGATGCAGATATGATTGTTATCGTTGCAAAATCCGGCTTTTCAAAAGAGCTCAAAGCACTCAAAAATGAAAATCTCAAGCTCTATACACTCAAAAACTTCAAATCTTTAGTGGAGTAAAAAATGGGCAAAAAAGTTTTACTGTTGCATGGTTGGGGAGGCAGTGATTTTCCACATTGGCAGAGTTGGCTTGCCGGTGAGTTGGCACGTGATTACGGCTGTGTAAATTTTTTACATTTTTCTGATGTTGACAATCCAAAACTTGATGTCTGGATGCATGAACTTACAAATACTTTAGATGATTTCAAACCTGACATTGTCATATGCCACTCTTTGGCAAATACACTCTGGTTTCATCTTTGTTCGCAAAAGAAAGTGCGTGAGATAGAAAAACTTTACCTTGTTGCACCACCAAGTATGCGCTGTAGCATTGCAGAACTTAGTGAATTTTTTCCTGTAGATATACCGCAAAATCTCAATGCCAAAGATACACTACTCATCACCTCAACCAATGACCCCTATATGACTCAGAAAGAAGCTACTCTTTTAGAAAAAAAGTTAGATATTACAATGAAAGTTATACAAAACGGTGGCCATTTAAATGCAGATAGCGGATATGGAAAATGGGAGTGGATGCTACACGAAGTACAAAGCGTTTAAAACCGTATTCATATTTTACTCTACTCTCACATAGATAAATCAACCAAGCACATACTGATCTCTTCCATTATTTTTAGCCACATAAAGAGCATTATCAATTCTCTTAAAAATCTCTTCAGAATTATCTCCATCTTTATATGTAGTCAAGCCAAAAGAGGCTGTTATCTTAGGAACAGGGGAAAAAGAAACTTTGGCAATTTTTCTTTGCAGATTCTCTACCAAATGAATCAAATCTTCTTTTCCTGTATGGTCAGCAATAATAACAAACTCTTCACCACCCCATCTTGCAACAATATCATCCTCACGCACATTATCACGTAATACTTTTGCAAACCTTCTTAAAACTTCATCACCTACATCATGTCCATAATTATCATTAACAAGTTTAAAAAAATCTATATCAATTATAATCAGTCCAAACTCAGTTGTATACCGTTGTGCACTTTTTATTTTTTGTTTGATCCTTTGTAAATACTCACGGCGATTATAAAGTGAAGTCAAAGAATCATGTGTTGAGAGATGTTCCAGTTCTTGTGTTGCTACTTTAACAAGATTGCTCAGAGCTTTTTTGATAGGATCAAAATCCTCTATCCCCGTTTCTATAAGTTTTTTATCTTTTTGAGGCTTGTCTGATTCAGAAAGTAGTATAAAAGTAGTAGTTACATTTAAAAGCTCAGCAATTTCCCCCTGATAAAAATACTCTCCAAAGGTAAAAAATCCAGTGGTAGGAACCAAAGATTCTAAGATATTTATCTCATCCATCAATTTATCGCCTAAAAGAGCTTTTCTAGCAGCACAAGAGTAAATATAGGCAGCCTCTGCAGCTTTAGACTTAATCTCTTCAAAATACTCATGCTGATTGACTGTCCACTCCTCAATATTTGCAAAGCTAAGGCGAACTTTCTCTCCAAGCTCAAATTTCCCTGCATACATAAAAGCATTCTCTTTGGCAAGAGTAATCGGAGCTCGTGCTACTACAACACTTTCCTTATTTACTAATAGCGGAAAAGGTATACAAGAGCTTGGAAGATTTTTTACAATATCATCACCAAGATACTTTTTATATATCTCAAGAATCGGGATACCATCCAACTCATAAAGAATAGGACCATCTACTTTTGTAACAATCATCTCTTTACCAATAGGTGTCCATTTCAAGATATAATCACTATGGACCAAAAGGTTCTCACTACTCAGCGTTGCAATAACACATCCATTATCGCTGTACTCATTCTCAGTAAAGATATATGTCTGTTCAAATGCCTTATCTGCTGCACGCCCACCCGCTATTACAATCTCAGGTGCTATTGCACAGATCTCTTTTATAAGCAATTCTGCATCGCTTTTGAGTCCGTCACTAAAGATTATCATTGCTTTTGTATTGTCTAACAGTAGCTCTTTTTGAATATTTTCAACTGAAAAGTTATTATTTATCTGGTAAAGTTTTGATTTTATGGATGTATGCGTAAAAACACTAAAAGAGAGTATCGTAGTATTGCCATACATTTTTCCACTACAAATTCCACCACTTGTAGTAGTACCAATTATCTCTGCTTGTGGTAGCTTCTCTTTTATACTCTTTGCTACATCAACACAATAATTGGCATCTATAACACTGCTAAATATCTGAACAAAAAGATTCTCTTCTTTTTCTAACTTATGCTTATATATAAAATTATCCAGTTCTTTTTCATCTGTATAAGTTGTGTTATAGCTCCTCAAAAACTCTCCCTATTTGATAAACTGCTTGCATAACATCTTACAAATTATACTATATTTTACAACATCCAAACTGAAAATTTGTGGTTTTTGATTTTTCCGTTTTTCAAATATTTATAGGCTTTATCAATATGGGCACTTGCAACTGCAACATAAGCTTGACGATCATAAATATCTATCTTTCCTATATCTTGACCTGCAAGTCCTGCTTCACCAGTGAGTGCTCCTAAAATATCTCCCGCACGCAGTTTGTCTTTTTTACCACCCTCAATAACAAGCGTAACAAACTCAGGTTTCATTTCAATCTCTGGTAATGCTTCTAAACTATCTGCATCTAAAAATTTTCGTTTTGCATCGGCTCTGTATTCCTCTGCCTTCTCACTCTCATAATTTTCATAGAGCGTTACAGCGATGCCCTCTGCTCCAGCTCTTCCTGTTCGCCCTATTCTGTGCGTATAGGTCTCTAAAGTGTGTGGGAGATCATAATTAACAACCATTGCAAGCTCTTTAATGTCAAGTCCTCGAGCTGCCACATCAGTCGCCACCAAAATAGGTGTAGAACCGTTGGCAAACTGTACTAAAACATCATTGCGCTCATACTGTTCCAAATCTCCATGAATTGCCAAAGCGTCAATTTTTCTCTCTATTAATTTTTCAGCCAACTCTTTTGCTTCAAGTTTTGTATTGGTAAAAATAATGCTGTTTTTTGGTTTTTTCAGACTAAAAACTTTTACCAATGTTGTTAATTTATCATCTGTTTTATAAAAAAGTTCTTCAATAACATTGGGTTTTTCAACGCTTGTTGTCTTAATATGGAGTGCATTATCTAGGAGTTTATGTGCGACCGATTTGACCTCTTCATCATAGGTTGCAGAAAAGAGCAGAGTCTGTCTGCTCTTTGGCAGATACCCCATAATCGCTTCAACCTCTTCCAAAAATCCCATATCTAACATTCTATCAGCTTCATCAAGGACAAAAGTATTGAGATTTTCTAAAGAGAGGCTCTCTTTGTTGAGATGTTTCAAAACTCTTCCGGGAGTACCGACAATAATATGCGCCTGATGGGCAAGTGAACCTAACTGTTTACCAAAAGACTCACCACCTGTCAGTGTTAAAATCTTAATATTATGCGCAAAGCGTGCCAAACGACGTAACTCTTTTGCCACCTGATCGGCAAGCTCACGTGTAGGACAAAGTACAAGAGCCTGCACACGAAACTTCTTAACATCAAGGTTATGTAAAAGTCCTATACCAAAAGCAGCAGTTTTACCACTGCCGGTCTTTGCCTCTGCCATAACATCACGACCTTCAAGTACCGAGGGGAGAGCCTCTGCTTGAACAGCAGTCATATTTTTATAGCCTAAAGCATCAAGATTTGTAAGCATCGCTTGCGTAAGAGGGAGTTTTGAGAAGTTCATATTTTATCTTTTTGTGAAATTATACAGCATTATTGAGGCGGCTATGGCAACATTGAAACTTTTTACATCTTCTTGCATCTCAATTGTTACAACCTCATCACACAAATCTAAAATATCCTCTGCTATACCAAAGCCCTCATGCCCCATAACAAGCACCCATTTTCCTTGAGGTTTTACAGAGGCTAATGGTTTTGCGTTTTCTGTCACCTCAGCTGCATAGATAGTGTAACCAAGTTTTTTTAAACTTTTAAGACTCTCTTTTATATCTTCATAAACATGAACCTTAAGCATAGAAGCATAACCCATAGAGACACGTAAAGCTCTTCTGTTAAAAGGGTGTGGAGAAGTTTTTCCAAGAACAAAAGAGTCCACGCCAAGAGCTGCCATACTCCGAGCTATTGCTCCGACATTTTCATTTGAGGTAATATTATCAAGCAATACAATCTTCTCACCCAGCTCATGCAATGCTACATCAGCCGGGCGTTTTGCGTGCATCATACAATTATGATGTATCTTGTGCCCAACAATTTTACTCATCTCCTCTTTACTTGTCTCATAAACAAGAGGAATATTACGTGCACGAATCAATGCTTCATACTCTTGAAAATAGTGTGATGTTGCTAAAATACTTCTTATCTCAATATCTGTTTTTTCTAAAATAAGATTAACAACTTTTGGTGAATCTGCGATGAAACTACCATCATTTAAAATGCCCTTGTCACGCAAAGCTTTATAAACTTGCAGTCG
Source organism: Sulfurimonas sp. (assembly GCA_027063215.1). GTDB lineage: Bacteria > Campylobacterota > Campylobacteria > Campylobacterales > Sulfurimonadaceae > Sulfurimonas. The sequence continues at coordinate 5,438 of JAMOSE010000143.1, forward strand.
TTCATCCTCAACATTTTCTACTTTTATTTTCATTTGTAAATACAAAAGAATAGCGTGCTTAAATTGGTAAAACGCGAATATTTTTAGAGAGTTTCTCTTTAAGCGTACTCTCAATCGCATAGAGTGTACCTGTTGCAGATGAAGCACATCCGTTACATGCTCCTAAATAGCGAATATAGATATCAACATATCCGTCATTTTTCTTAATATCAATGATTTCCATATCACCACCATCCATAATTAAAAACTGGCGAACATTTTCGTCAATCACAGCATCAACAGCTTTGATTTGCTGAACAAGTGTCATATCTTCAAAGTTTCCGCCACCGGCAGCTTGAGCATCAGCTGCAGCTTTCATCTTCTCTTCATCCATCTCTTTACGAGTCTGTTCTAAGATATCAACTAGATAGTATTCTCTGTCTTCATGTCCACCCGGTTTAATACAGCTCTTACAAAAACCACCTGCTTTTGTGTAATCTGTAATCTCTTCTACCGTTTTTAGATCATTGAGACGAATTACCTCTTGAATCGTTCCAAGAGAAACACGTGCACATTCACATACAATAATTTCCTCTTCAAAGCTCTCTTCTGTTACACCAAGGTAAAGGGAAGCTGCTTTTTTAATAACATCATATGCCATTACAGAACAGTGCATCTTTTGCGGTGGAACAGCAGGCGTGTCCGGATCATCACGCAAAGCTTTTTCAACATCAATATTTGTAATTTTCACAGCTTCTTGAACCGTTTTACCGATACAAAGCTCCGTCATAACATCACTTGATGCAATAGCAGTACCACAACCAAATGATTTAAACTTAGAGTTTACAATTTTGTCTGTTTTTGGATCAACTTCCCAGTATAGTCTTACTGCATCACCACAGCTCTCCGCACCAAAATCAGCAACAATAAGTTTGTTCCCATGTGCTTCAGCTTCTTCAGGAGTAATCTCTCCTTGGTGTTGTGGGTTATTCATTAAAGTTGTTACTTTATTTGAGTACGCATCCCAAAGTGATGCGCCAAGTAAATCATCCTTAGCCATATAATATCCTTTTAATTTTTTTATATTTTTTCGTTAGTGTGCCATATGGTGAGGAATGTGACATTCACCTGCTTCACCGCCTGGAGTTGGTTGCACTTTTGCAAATGAGCTTGAAATTGCACGCAAACGCTCTACTGCTTTTTTGAAATGCTCAATTGTATAGTCAATCTCTTCATCTGTTGTAAAACGTGATAGGGAAAGACGAATACCTGTGTGTGCCAGTTCATTGTCAGCACCGATTGCAAGCATAACTGTATTTGCCTCAAGATCTTCACTCGCACATGCAGAACCTGTTGATGCTCCGATATTTGCATTGTTTAGATCCCAAAGCATACCTTCACCTTCAACCCCGCGGATTGAGATAAGGATAGTATTTGGTGTACGATTATCACGGTTACCTACTACAAAAGTATCCGGAATCATCTCTAAAAGTGCATCTTCAAGTCTGTCACGCTTTGCACGGATAGAAGCCATCTTCTCCTCAATATTTGTTGTAGCAAGCTCGATAGCTTTACCCATTCCAACAATGTATGGAACATTAAGCGTACCTGAACGACGATGCCCCATCTGCTCACCACCATGAAGCAGCGGGCTTAGTGCTTGAGAGTTTTTAATATAGAGTGCTCCGATACCTTTTGGACCATGAAACTTGTGTGCTGACATTGAAACAAAGTCAACATGTACATCTTGCAAATCAACTGGAATCTTACCAACAGCCTGAACACCATCAGAGTGAAAAAGTACACCGTTTGCTTTACAAATTTCACCGATCTCTTTAATAGGAAAAATCATCCCTGTTTCATTACTTGCCCACATAACAGAAACAAGTGCTGTTTTGTTTGTAATAAAGCTTTTTACAACATGAGGTTCAACAATTCCCTCTTCATTTACAGGAAGGTATGTTACTTTTACACCCTGCTCTTCTAGCCATCTACAGGTAGAAAGCACTGAGGGATGTTCTACCTCTGTAGTAATAATGTGATCTTTCTCACCACCAACAATAAGATCATTAAATACAGATTTAAGTACCCAGTTATTTGACTCTGTTGCACATGATGTAAAAATAATATCATCTTCATCACTTGCATTAAGTGCCGTATAAACCTGATCGATCGCTTTTCTTATGTAGGGATGCGTTGCAGTACCATACTTATGAAGTGAACTCGGATTTCCGTACAGTTCGCTAAAAAATGGTTGCATTACTTCTACTACCTGTGGATCACACATTGTAGTAGCATTATTATCTAAATATACTTGCATATTTATTACCTCTTATTTTAGGTTAAATTTTAAATAGGACAATTTTTGTCTTCTTTTAGTTTTGACATAATAATAGCTTTGACATTATGATTTGCTTAAGCCTAACTGAGTTTTTAAACTCTTTAAGTAATATAACAGCATAG
>JAMOSE010000144.1 GCA_027063215.1 Sulfurimonas sp.
TATGATTCGGGTTGAAGTTAGATGTGCAACATGTGATGCACACTTAGGACATATTTTTCCTGATGGACCAAATCCTACAGGACTTCGTTACTGTATAAATTCAGTATGTTTAAATTTTAAAGAAGAGGAATAAAAAATGAAAAAAATACTTTTAGCACTACTTTTAGTTTTTAGTTTTAACCTAATAGCAAAAGAGAATCCACATGTTGTTTTAGAGACAAATCAAGGGAAAATAGAACTTGAACTTTTCCCTGATGTAGCACCGCTTGCAGTTGAAAATTTTCTAACACATATCAAAGAAGGCTATTATAATGGTATTGCTTTCCATCGTATCATTCATAACTTTATGATTCAAGGTGGTGATCCAACAGAAACCGGAAATGGTGGAGAAAGTATCTGGCATAAAGAGTTTAAAGATGAATTTAAACCAAATCTTATTTTTGACAAGGCCGGTATCCTTGCCATGGCAAATCGTGGACCAAATACAAACGGCAGCCAGTTTTTTATTACAACGGCACCTGCACCATGGCTCAATGGAGGCTATACAATTTTTGGAAAAGTTGCCAATAAAGCTTCAATGCAAACAGTAATGAAACTCAATGATGTAGCAACAACAGGACGATCAGGTGGAGATAGACCTCTGGAACGTCAAGAGATCATAAAAGCATACATCAAGTAAAAAGAGCCTATAATTTTGTTATAAATTATAATATGCGGAGCAAGCATGGAAATAGAAACAATAAGTAAACTTGAAAAAGAGGCTCTTAAAAAGAGTGGAACTGATTTAGCACGTTTGGGACTTGCTCTCTTTTTTATGATCGGTGTGCTTACATACACTTTTTTAAGCAATGGAGGAATATCAAATAATATGTTTCTAGCCATTGCTGCACTCATTGGTGCTTATATGGCAATGAATATTGGAGCTAATGATGTAGCTAACAATGTAGGTCCAGCAGTTGGAAGTCGTGCAATGACACTGACTATGGCAATTGTAATTGCAGCTGTTTTTGAAGCGGCAGGTGCCCTTATTGCCGGTGGAGAAGTTGTAAAAACCATCAAAAAAGGTATTATTGACATCTCAGCTTTTGGAGGAAACCCAGATCCCTTTATCTGGGCTATGATGGCTGCACTTCTGGCTGCTGCACTATGGCTAAACTTTGCTACGGCTATGAAAGCACCGGTATCTACAACACACTCTATTGTCGGTGGTGTCATGGGTGCAGGTATTGCCGCGGCCGGTTTTAGCATCGTTTCATGGGGAACAATGGCAAAGATTGCTGCTTCATGGGTTATTTCCCCTCTTCTAGGCGGAATTATTGCAGCTGCCTTTTTATTTTCCATAAAAAAATCTATTCTTTTTAAAGAAGATAAAATAAAAGCTGCAAAACAGTATGTACCTATTTTTGTGGCACTTATGTCATGGGCATTTGTTACCTATCTTGTATTAAAAGGTCTTAAAAAGATTTGGCCACATGTTGTTGAAATTTTAAATTTTCTTCCTCTTGTCTCTATTGAGATGACAAAAAAACCATCTTTTTTAACTGCTCTCATCATTGGTGCTTTTGTTGCCATTGCTGTTTTTATAATTTTAAAGAAAAAACTCTCAGCACAAACAAATATGAAAAACTCAAAAGATGCTGTCAATACCCTCTTTACTATTCCGCTCATCTTTGCAGCAGCACTCCTTAGTTTTGCACATGGTGCAAATGATGTTGCAAATGCAATTGGTCCTCTTGCTGCAATCAATGATGCTGTTATCCATGGAGGAATTTCCAGTAAAGCGAGTATTCCTTTATGGGTAATGGGTGTTGGTGCTTTTGGTATAGCCATTGGTCTTGCACTCTATGGTCCAAAACTTATTAAAACGGTAGGATCAGAAATTACAGAACTTGATCAGGTGCGAGCATTCTCTATTGCAATGGCAGCATCTATCACTGTAATTATAGCTTCACAGCTTGGACTTCCGGTAAGTTCAACCCATATTGCAATCGGTGGTGTTTTTGGAGTTGGTTTTTTACGTGAATATCTCCATCTGACAGACACTACAAATACAATACAAGAGGATCAAGAACTCATTGAGGATGAGAAAGATACCCTGAATAAACTCAAAAGTGAACTCAAAGAGTTAACAAATAAAAAAAATAAAGAACTTACTGAATATAAAAGAATTGTTGAGTTATACAAGCTTATAGAAAAAGAAGAGAAGCTTATTAAGTCTGCTAAAAAGCATATAAAAAGAGTCAAAAAAGTTCAATATGTCAAACGTGATGCTATCAAAAAAATCATAGCAGCATGGGTAATTACTGTTCCTGCAGCAGCTGTTCTTTCAGCAGTTTTATTTTTTACAATACGCGGAATAATGCTTTAGACTTTTGCAAGTGCATTTTGTACTTGCAAAGCCTGTGCATGTTCATAAACATCATGTACACGAACAATAGCAGCACCGTTACGAGCTGCTTCAAGGTGTAATGCAAGTGTACCTGCAAGTCTGTCTTCTGTTTTGGCTGGAAATATTGCATCAATCATAGATTTTCTAGAAGCACCTACCAAAATCTTTTTTTCTAAGCGTAAAAAATTTTCCAAATGTTTTAAAAGTAAAAGATTATGTTCTAATGTTTTACCAAATCCTATGCCTACATCCAAAACAATATCTTGTATACCAAACGTTTCTGCTTTTGAAATTCTCTCTTGAAAAAAAGTATAAATATCATTTATTACATCATTATATGTAGGATTTTTTTGCATATTTTGTGGCGATCCCTGCATATGCATAATAATAACTTGCGCATTGTTACTGCCTGCAATTTTACAAACTTCATCATTAGCCAAACCGGTAATATCATTTACAATTGTAAAACCGGCATCCATAGCTTTAGCAATAACTTTAGGCGCATAACTATCAATACTAAAGCTTATTTTCTCATACAGTCTTTGCTCTTTGATAAACTCTAAAAGAGGTTTTATACGTGCAAGCTCTTCACTCGCTGAAACCAGAGGTGCATTTGGACGAGAAGATACAGCACCTATATCTATACTATCAGCACCCTCCTCTATCATTTTCTCAATTCTTGCAACTGCATCACTGTTTATAAATCTACTCCCACTGAAAAAACTGTCATCATTTGCATTAATTACACCCATTATTTCTGTTTTACAAGGTTTTTTTACACGCACTAAATGATCGAGTTCAAGCGCAAGTTCTTTCAGACCAAAAGGCTGTACCAACTCTTTTTTAGCTAAAATTTTCAATGCTTTTGTTGATGCGATAAGAAGGGTATTTACTCTTGGTTCTTTTGCAATAACAGTTCCTCTTGGAACAGCCAAATCTGCACCTACTGAAAGCGCATCCTGTTTTAAAATATTTGCAGCACCAACATGAAGATCCCTAATTGCAATCAAATGTATTTTTGCTTTAGCACACAAAATGGAAATACCACCGGCATCAACGCCCATCTCTTTTAAATATCTTTTCATATCTAAAGCATTTGAAAGTTTTTCTATATTCATGAACGCTCTCCTGCAAAACTCATAAGTAGCATCGCAAATACACTCTGAACCCGGGCATTCAAATCGAGTAATCTATAAGCAAGATCAAAATTGTCTAATTGACGCTGTGAAAGAATGAGTTTATCAATAACAGTAGCTCTAAAGAAGAGTGCTTCTACATATAATTTCGCCTCATTTTTAGAGACACGAGAATGCTTTTTTAAAAAATCAAAAACTTCTTTATAATCAAGCCTGCTCAAGTTAATATTGAGATCTTCTACAATATGACTATGCTTTTGCTTGTAAATGGGTAAACGGGAACGTACCGTTGGTAAAAGATTGGATTTTGTTGGAGAAATAATAATAAATTCAATATTTTTTGGAGGCTCTTCTAAAAGTTTAAGGAGTGAATTTTGAGCAACGCTTGTCAATTCAACTGCAGCAATAATGATATACTTAGTAGCAGATTCACTGATATAAGCCTCTTGTGCAACAAGCTTTGCATGTTCAATTTTAAAATTTTCTTCAAAAAAAACTACTACCCGAAATGATGCAAGTTGATTGACCAATCTTTCTATCTCTTCTTCTATAACATTACTGATGACAATATGACCCCTCATCGGGTTATGCACCTGCATCTATCTCTCCAAACATAGCTGCATTCAGCGATGCATCAAAAAGCCTATAGAGTTGTAAAAGTTTAATATCAAGAATAGGATCATAGGATTTCAGTCTAAAAGCATTATTGAAATCTTCATCAAAAATCCAAAAATAGCTATCATCTTTTCGTTTTGCAATATCACTTCTTCTGTCATCACCCTTACCGATATACCAAAAGAAATAATCATCTTTATAAGAGAGCGAGATCATATCATCAACCATATCGATCATCTCTCCACCACTAAGAGCATTATAGTAAGGGTATATACTATCAATTCCAAGGATAGGGATCAACGGTCTCTCAAGAGAAAGAGAGTTCATGGAACTGATAATATAGTGTTCAAACCACTTTCTCTTTTCATCTGTAATTAAAATAACTGTTTTACCATTGAGGATCTGTTTGAGTGCATAAGCCGTAGTTTTAGACCATTCAAAGCGATGTTCTTCCAGCCATGAAAGGCTTCCGCCTTCTGCACGGATAGCATCTAAACTCCACTGGGCAAAATCAGATGACATCAAAATTACTTATCTAACTCGTATGCATTATGCAGACTTCGTACTGCCAACTCTGCATATTTTTCATCAATTACCATAGAGACTTTAATCTCTGATGTAGAGATCATATTGATATTAATATTCTCTTTTGCCATTGTAGAGAATGCTTTTGCTGCAACACCGGCATGTGATTTCATACCCACACCAACAACAGAGACTTTACAGATATCTTCATTGTATGAATCCGACTGAATCTCATCACTTTGTACAAATGAATCAACAACTTTTTTTGCATCATGCAGATCGCCAACAGGAACAGTAAAATCGATATTTGTTGTGTCATCTACTGCTTTATTTTGAATAATCATATCAACATTGACCTCAGCATCAGCCAAAGCATTAAAGATATCACTAGCAATGCCAGGTCTGTCTTTTACACCTGCTAATGAGATACGTGCCTGATTTCTATCAAGTGCGATTCCGCTTACTAATGGTTTTTCCATGATATTTTCTTCCTTTGTAATTAATGTTCCCTCTTCATCCGAGAAACTACTTCTTGTTACTAAATTTACATTGAGTTTTTTTGCAAGTTCCACAGAACGGTTTTGCAGAACTTTTGCACCAAGACTTGCAAGTTCAAGCATCTCATCATACGAGATCTTCTCTAGCTTCTTTGCTTTTGGCTCTATTCTTGGATCTGTTGTAAAGATACCGGTTACATCCGTATATATCTCACACAGATCTGCTTTAAGTGCACCCGCTATTGCCACAGCAGAGAGATCACTTCCACCACGTCCAAGTGTCGTAACATCACCCTCTTCATTAACACCCTGAAATCCTGCAACTACAATAATTTTACCCTCTTTGAGTGCATTTTGCATTTTCGTTGGGTTAATCTCTTCAATACGTGCTTTTGTATGGTGCTTGTCCGTCACAATCCCAGCCTTACGACCTGTCATTGCTTCTGCTTGAAAGCCCATCTCCTGTAAAGCGATAGAGAGCAGTGAAGCAGTAACTCTTTCACCGGAGCTCAAAAGCATATCCATCTCAGCACGTGCAGGATTTTTTGAAAAATGTTCTGCATAGCCTACAAGTTTGTTTGTCTCACCACTCATAGCAGAGACAACAACGACCACATCATGACCAGCATCTTTCGTCTTTGCTACACGTTTTGCAACATTTTCAATACGATCCAGATCACCAACACTTGTACCACCAAATTTTTGAACAATTAACATCTTATAAAAGTCCCTCTTTTTTAAAATAATTTATTACTGTTTCATATACAGGCTTTTTAAAGTGTGCTGTATATGTCAATACTTTATTTATATCTACAAACTTATAATGAATAAACTCAGGATGTTCTGTTGCTAAATTAATCTTTGCATCTTCTTTAAGTTTCATAAGAAAATAACGCTGTGTCTGCCCTTTATAGGGCTTCATCTTTTTAGCAATCTTCTCTGGAAAATCATAAGAGATCCACTCAGGAAACTCTGCTACTATTTCAGCAGCATCTGTTCCGATCTCCTCTTCCATCTCACGAAAGAGCGCTTCTTGTACCTCTTCACCCTCATCAATACCACCCTGAGGAAACTGCCAGATGTCAGTCAAGTCATTACGCTGTGCAATAAATACCTCTTTTTTCTTTGGGTACTCCGGCGATACTATAATCATAGCTACATTAGGACGATATTTATCATTTTTACTCATACCAACACCTATTTTAAATTAAAGCGATTATACAAAAAATGCAATTAATATAAGTTTAGAGTGCTATAATTTCTCATGCTTTTATATATACATATCCCTTTTTGTGATTCCAAATGTTCCTACTGTGCTTTTAACTCCTATGTTGATAAATTTCATCTCAAACGTGACTATATGATTGCTCTTGAAAAACAACTTAGATTTGAACTGCAACACTTTCAAGCAACGCACAATTCGATAGAAACGCTTTTTATAGGAGGCGGCACTCCTTCTACTGTTTCACCCCAACTTTTTAAGCCTCTTTTTGAACTTCTAAGACCCTATTTAAAAGAAAATGCCGAAATAACAAGCGAAGCCAATCCAAACTCAGCAACAAAAGAGTGGCTCAAGGGAATGTATCAACTTGGTGTCAACCGTATCAGCTTTGGTGTTCAAAGTTTTGATGAAAAAAAACTAAAAATTCTCAATCGTGCCCATACCCCACAAATGGCAAGAGATGCACTCCAAAATGCAGCACAAATCGGTTTTAAAAACCTCTCACTTGATCTTATCTATGCCACACTCGGAGATACAAAAGAGCTACTGCAAAAAGATATACAAGAGGCTTTTTCTCTACCAATCAATCATCTTAGTGCCTATGCTCTTACTATTGAAGAGGGAACTGTATTTGAGAAAAAACCACAAATGGCAAAAGAGCAACTTGAAATTACTCAATGGATCTTTGAAACAATAGAGGCACGTGGATTTCAACAGTATGAGATCAGTAATTTTGGATCATATCACTCTTTACACAATCTTGGTTATTGGCAATATAAAGATTATATCGGAGCCGGTGCCGGTGCAGTCGGAAAGCTTAAAAACAGACGTTTTTATCCAAACCCAAAAATTGAAAGCTATATACAAAATCCTCTACAAATGCGAATTGAAGAGTTAAGTGATGAAGATATGCGATTGGAAAAGATGTTTTTGGGCTTTCGATCCTGTGTCGGAGTATGCAAAGAGATACTCAAAGATGAGGAGAAAATACGAGCCTCTGTCCTTGTTAAAGAGAAAAAACTTTTCTTTGATAATGGAAAATTTTATAATCCGGATTACCTTTTAGCAGATGAACTTACACTCTTTTTGACTTCTTGAAGATTATTTAATCATTCTTTGGATAAAATGCAAATCTCAAATATAATTTATGAAGGCTTACTATGTTTGGTATGGGATTTACCGAGATACTGCTTATCGCTGTTATTGCGATTCTTTTTTTAGGTCCGGACAAACTACCGAGTGCTATGGTAGATATTGCAAAATTTTTTAGAAGTGTTAAAAATACAATTGGTTCTGTAAAAGAGTCCCTTGAAGAAGAGATGAATGTCACAGGTATAAAACAAGAAGCACTTGCATATAAAGAAGAACTTTTAAAAACAAGTGACACTTTTCATAAAACAACTAATGTACAGGCAATGATTGGTGCAGAGATAGATAATATTTTAAACGATGATGAACCAAAACAAGAAAACACAACTCCTAAAGTAAAAAAAGCTCCAAAAGAGTCGCAAGAAGTAACTTTTAAAAAGAAAAAAAAGAAAAAAGTACAAAATCTAGAAAATAAAGAAGAGACAACAGATGTTTGATGAATTACGCCCACACTTAGTAGAACTCAGAAAAAGACTTGGAATTTCTGTAGGAAGTCTTATTGTTATGTTTTTTGTAATGTTTTACTTCCATGAATTTTTACTCAATTGGATGGTAGAACCATTAAATGATGCTTTAATTGAAGTAGGAAAAAAATCTGTTCATGCTGCAGATGGAATGATCACAACATCTCAGGTCGGCGGAGCATTTTTTGTTGCTCTTAAAGTTGCTTTCTTTGCTGCAATAGTTGGTGCACTGCCTATAATCTTATCACAAATATGGCTCTTTATAGCACCAGGGCTCTATGCACATGAAAAAAAGATGCTTATCCCTTTTATCATCGGTGGAACCGTTATGTTTGTTATCGGTGTTATGTTTGCATACTATGTTGTAACGCCCTTTGGATTTGACTTTCTCATTACCTTTGGTTCGTTTAAATTTACGCCACTGATAAACATCGAAGACTATGTTGGTTTTTTCACCAAAATTATGTTTGGTTTTGGACTTGCCTTTGAACTGCCTATATTTGCCTACTTTCTAGCACTGCTTGGACTTGTCGATGACAAACAAATGGCAGCATTTTTTAAATATGCTATCGTTATCATATTTGTAGTAGCAGCACTGCTTACACCACCAGATGTTCTGACACAGCTTCTTATGGCCGGTCCGCTGATTATTCTTTATGGCTTCTCTATCTTAATCGTAAAAATGGTTAATCCTGCAAAGCCTGAAGAAGAAGAAGAAGAAGAAGATGATGATGATGATGAAAATGACGAAGATGATGATCAAGAACTTGATGCTATAAAAGAGAAACAAGAGTAACAGTGCAACAAGAAAAAGAGCTCCTTACACAAAGCTATGACTTCACTCTTCCAAGTGAACTCATAGCAACCCACCCTGCAAATCCAAGAGATCATGCCCGTCTGCTTGTCTATGACAGAAAAACAGATACAATCACCCATACCTATTTTTATGAACTTGAAAAATATCTTCCCAAAGATGTTGCGCTGATTTTTAACGATACAAAAGTAATAAAAGCCCGTCTTTTTGGGAAAAAACCAAGTGGTGGCAAGATAGAACTTCTAATCAACAGAGCTTTAAATGCCTACGATATCAATGTCTATATTCGAGGACGAATAAAGCAAGAGAGTGAAATTCTCTTTGACAAAGACCTAAAAGCTGTGGTTAAAGAGCTAAATGAAGATGGCAGTCGTATTGTGAATTTTTATCAGAACAAAGAGCTTTTACGCTTTGAGGATCTCTTACCCGTTATAGAAAGGATTGGTCATATTCCACTTCCTCCCTATATCAACAGAGAAGATACTAAGGATGATGCAAATGAGTACCAAAGTGTTTTTGCAAAAGAAGAAGGTGCAGTTGCCGCACCGACAGCTTCACTGCACTTTACACAACAACAGCACAAAAAAATAACACAGAACTATAAACATGCCTATGTAACACTCCATGTAGGCAGTGGAACATTCAAGCCGGTAGAAGCAGATATTATAACGGATCATCCTATGCACTCTGAATACTACTCTATTTCAAAAGAGGCACAAGAAATTCTTGACTCTACAATACCTGTTCTTTGTGTTGGAACAACCTCAACACGAACTGTAGAGTTCTATGCAAAACATGGAAAAAAGGTATCAGGTGAGGCAAACCTCTTTTTACATCCACACAACAAACCAAGCAGAGTAAACCATCTGCTGACAAATTTTCACCTTCCAAAATCTACACTGCTTATGCTTGTCGCATCTTTTGTAGGACTACAAAAAACAAAAGAACTTTATGCAGAGGCCATACAAGAGAAGTACCGATTTTACTCTTACGGCGATGCTATGCTAATACTCTGATAATCCCATTGTGAATTTCTATCTCACCCAAAAGTTCTGCTTCAAAAAGACGTGAAGGGTATCGACTCAGTACCTTTTCATAAGCGGAATTTTTACGACAAAACTCTAAAAATTCATCTTCTTTTTGGTTATTTTCATCTTTTTTTCTATCTGCAAACTGAGATACAAAAGCATCTATATCGTAAATTGCCTCTGCTTTTCTCTCCTTAAGAAGTCTATTTGTTCCTTCACTTTCTCCGATTCTATGTGGCAATACATAGATCTTTTTTCCCATTTTTTGAGCAAATTCTACACTACGCATAGTTCCAGAATTTTCATCAGCATATGTAACAATCAAAACTTCTCCAAGCGCAACGACAAGTTCATTTCTTAAAACAAAATTATATCTTGTAGAGGGCGTTCCTTCTTGAAACTGACTTATAACAAAACCCTCTTTTTCTATCTCTGCGATAAGATTTTTATTAATCGCAGGATATCGCTTATCTAAACCTGTTGCCGCAACCATAATAGTATTTTTTGCACCTGCTGCTTTGTGAGCAATAGCATCTACGCCTATTGCTCCACCACTGACTATACAGAGATCTCCTCTAGCTAATTTTGTTGCAAGTTGCATCGTTATCTCTCTTGCATATCTATTTGGCTTTCGAGAACCTACTATTGCAATCTTTTTTCTTTGAAGAAGCGCTCTGTTGCCTTTGTAAAAAAGCTCTTTTGGATATTTTTTCATATCTTTAAAAGCCTCTATATGAAAATCTATCTGATGAATCATTTGCTTACTGAATCTTGTTAATTAAAACAAGATCAACCTCTTTAGCCAACATTTTTTTAGATTCATACAGTGCTTCAAGTGTATTTTTATGTGGATGTCCAATAGCAATAGCTTCTCCATGTGCTTTGGCAATACGTACAGCTTCTTTGATCTGTTTTAAGATATAAGGCTTATCCATATGATGATCTAAAAAGACATCTCGTGCAATATACTTCAGTCCATAGCTCTTTTCTACCATTGGTGCTTTTGTTTTTGCTGTTGTTCTGCTGTCTATAAATGCAATATGATTTTTTTGTAGAGCATAAATTAACTTTTGCATTGCTTTTTCATCAGAAGTAAATTTACTACCGGTATGATTGTTAATATAGGTGACTTTAGGAAAAAGTTGTTTGATCGTATGAATTCGCTGAAGAATCACATCCTGTGAATCATTAACATGCAGCGTAGTGGGTTCTTCTTTATTAAAATGCATCGCTTCCATCGGTACGTGAACCATATAAAATTTCTCTTTCGCAGCAATTTTTGCAGAATTGGGACGTCCTGGACGTGGAGGTAAAAAAGACATAGTCAAAAGCATATTCAAACTCTTTATAGCCCGTACCTGTGAAGCTGTTTGAACGTCATCTATAATAATAGCCAATCTTGGTTTTTTTGCAAGCTTTAAAGGTTTCTGAGGAAGTTTTATCTTTGGAGGATGAACCAAAGATTCATTTTCTATCTCATGTGCTGCAGAATTATAATTTTTTGACTCTTTTTTCAGAACTCGCTCAAGCCGTTTTTCAACACTCTCTTTTTTTACTTTTACCTCTGTTTTTGTTTGTACCGGTACTGGTATTTTAGCATGCTGTTCTTTTTTCTTCAGATCTTTTTTTATTTTACTCTCAGTAGCACTGTTATATCCCAAGTAGTAACCGACAAGCAGCGTCGTCAATCCTAATGCAATCAAAGCCAGTATCCATACTATATAACTTAAAATTTTATTGCTACTCTTTTTTTTCTTTGTTCTTTTTCGTTTTGCCATAGTTCAACTTTTTCAGATTTTTGAAACTATATCCTAAAAATATTAAATAAATAATTTTAATTGCATTTTGTCATAATACCAAACCCAATTACAGCTAAAATCTATATGCTAATTTTAAGCAACTTTTCTGTATTATTGCGCGTTCCTTTCTCTTTGTAACTTCTAAAACGAAGCTATATTTAGATCCGAAAGGGAAACAAAGCCTATAAATAGGCATACCAAGAGGAGATCATACTATATGAGAAACTACGAAAACCTAGTAATCGTAAAACCTACATTTACTGCTGAAGAAATTGCTGCAGCTGTAAAAAATGTTGAAGAGATAATAACTTCTAATGGCGGCGAAATCGCAGCTACAGACGCAATGGGAATGAGAAAACTTGCATACCCAATTGAAAAAAGTGAACGTGGTTATTACCATGTAATCTACTACTCAGTAGAACCATCTGCTATTGCTGAAATTGAAAGACGTTTCCGTATCAATGAAGATTTACTTCGTTTTGTAACTATTAAATATAGTACAAACCGTGAAGTAACTGCATGGAATAGTTTAGTTGAAAAAGCAAAAAAAGCGGCAGCTCCGGTAAAAGAAGAGACTCCTGTTGAAGAAGCTCCAAAAACTGAAGAAGCTCCAAAAACTGAAGAAGCTCCAAAAACTGAAGAAGCTCCAAAAACTGAAGAAGCAGCAGCTGAGTAATAGCGTAAGCTATAAATTGAAGGAAAACCTATGTTTAACAAAATAATTTTAGTTGGAAACTTAACACGAGATATTGAACTGCGCTACTCTCAAGCGGGTATGGGTATTGCAAAAACTGCAATTGCTACGAGCCGTAAATTTACCAGTAATGGTGAAAAAAAAGAGGAAGTTTGTTTTGTAGATATCACCTTCTTTGGAAGAAGTGCCGAAGTTGCCAATCAATACCTTAGAAAAGGAAGTAAGATCCTTGTTGAGGGAAGATTAAACTTTGAACAATGGGTTGACCAAAATGGACAAAAAAGATCAAAACACTCTGTAATTGTTGAAACAATGCAAATGCTAGATTCACGAAGTGATTCTCAAGGTGGCTATAACAATGCACCTAATAATGGTGCCAACGCTTATGGAACACCTACACAGGGAGAACCACAAAGCTATCAAGCACCACAGCAGCAGCAGCAACAACAAAGCTATGGACAACCTGCCCAACAGCAACAGAGCTATCAACAGCAACAGCCATCATACAATGCACCGACGCAAGAACCTAGTCGTTCTATGCCAAGCCCTGCTGATGTACCGGTTATTGATATTGATGAAGATGAAATTCCATTTTAACAAATAAATAGATACAAAAGGTAATAACATGTCAGAAAAAAGAAAATACAAAAAAAGATACTGTAAATATTGTGAAGCAAAAGTTGACTTCATGGATTATAAAGATGTAGCAAACCTACGTTTTTCACTCTCAGAGAGATATAAAATCATGCCACGTCGTTTAACAGGGAACTGTAAACGTCACCAAGATATGATCTCTACTGTTATCAAACGTGCTCGTGCAGCTGCATTCGTACCATATGTTGTAACTCGTAAAAAAGTTATAACAGCTCCATTTGAAAACCTTAGATAAGGTTTTCGTTGGTGCTTTGGCACCACTTTTTAATATAGGAATATTAATTGCTTTAGACTCTTTAAAAAAGCAATATTATGAAACTACTCTCTTTTCTTCTTTTAACTTTTATAACACTCAATGCAAATAACTTCTCTGTTATTGTTCATAAACCCTTTAATGCCGCCCTTTTTGATATCACCGAAGATTACGACAGGACTATAACTGCAGTTGGTTTTTCTAATGCCTACAAACAAAATACAAATTCATCTCAAACATATAGTAATGCCTTTGATTATCTAGAGAGCGTATCAAGTCGATATGGTTCACAAATGACACTTGTAAAAGTGAACAATAAAGCGCAAGTTATATTACAAAAGCTGGCAAAACTCAGTCGCTTTAACAAAGCAGTAGCTGTTGTAAAAACACCCACAAACGGATACTTTATCGGTGGATATACCATGGATGGATCGCTACTCGTAGCCAAACTCGATGCCAATGCGAATATACTCTACGCTAAGGTTTTTGGAACAAAAAACTATGACAGAATGAGTAACCTCGTTCAACTCAGCGATGGAGGCGTTCTGGCAGTAGGCTCTTCATTTACATCACGAGACACAGCAGATCCTATGTTTCAAACAGGCCTTGGAAATAATGATATATTCATCACCCGTTTTTCAAAAAACGGACAGATTTTATGGAGTAAAAAGTATGGTACCCGTTTTGATGACAATGGTATAGATGCAGTAGAAGCACAGGATGGTTCTCTTTTGGTTGTGAGTACCATGGCTTCAGAGAAACAACGCCAAGTAAGCTTTATGCGCCTTACAGAAAATGGGAACAGGATCTGGCTTAACCAATTTATAAAAAATACACAAAAAGAAAATCTTGTCATTCCGACAAAGAT
Organism: Sulfurimonas sp.; assembly: GCA_027063215.1. Lineage (GTDB taxonomy): Bacteria > Campylobacterota > Campylobacteria > Campylobacterales > Sulfurimonadaceae > Sulfurimonas. Next base: position 14,108 of record JAMOSE010000144.1, read on the forward strand.
TATACGTCTTCGGGATAACTCTTTTGTTGTTAGTCTTATTCAATATAATCAGGTACAAAAAGAGCATATAAGAGTTGTCAAATTTGATCTCTATAACAATATCCTAGCAGACAAAGAAATAAGTACAAGCTACCCATCCGGACTGATGGATATCAAAGAGTTCTCAAACGGAACACTTATAGGTGTTGGGTATGTAAAAGACAAACATAATACTGATGGATTGGCAATGCTTTTAGACTCTTCACTCTCTATGCTCAAACAGGAGCATTACGGAGGTCAAAATTACGATATCTTCTACTCTCTTGCTATTTTACATAACGCTCAAGTTGCAGTAGCAGGAATTCATACCGATGACTACTCCCAAGAGGGAAATATGTGGATCGTAAAACTAAACAACGATGCAACAATGGCACAAATTGCACTCAAAGCATCTGGTTTTTACAGACAACTTACACAACTTTTTTCTAAAGAGATTGCAAACAACAAACTTACAATAACACAGGACCTGCAAATTATCTTTATAGACAAAGCACTCTATTTTAAAGCAGGGGCATACAAGCTTACAGCAAAACAAAAATCATTTCTTCGAAATTTTTCAAAAAAACTTATCCCATTTCTCTATAATAACAGAGACAAAATTGCCTCTTTAGATATAAATGGACATACTTCAAGTGAATGGAAAGGTGTAAATTTTCAAAACCGCTATCTTAACAACGAAGATCTCTCAATGAAACGCTCTTTTTCAGTACTACGTACACTCTTTTTACAGCAAAAGAGACAAAAACAGCAATGGTTGAGTAAAATTTTACGTGGAAGTGGAGATAGTTTTGCACATGTACAACTATTAGAGGGGAAAGAGGATCCAAAAAGATCTCGAAGAGTCGATTTTCAGATCATACTGAAATAGACTCTTTGAGATACCCTGCCTACTCTATCTCTTCAAGATTTGTAGTTCTAAAATCAAGACGTGTTTTATCCTGAATCAGTTTCTTATACAGTTTAAACTTGGCTTTTTGCAGTGCTTCATCATCATAATCAAACTCTTTTTTAAGCTCTTCATCAGGAATATTTGCACAATCCATTGCAAAGAGTTTCAGCTCTTTTTTTGTCAATTTTGATTTCATAACACTATAAAGCACTTTATCATTCTCAATAAGATCAACACTCTCTAACTTACAAAACTCTGCAAGCTTATCTCTAAAATTATTTTCACCGTGATACTGTCTCCAGACTGTATTTTCTAACACTTTATATTTCCTTTAAAATTAATGAGAGGTCTTTCTCTTTTATAATAATATTTGCCTCTTTTTGAAGTATCTCTCTTGCACAAAAGGCTACACGTGTACCTGCATGCGCAAACATAGAAAGATCATTTGCACCATCCCCACAGACAAGTGTCTCAGCTTCACTTACACCCAAAACATTTTGTAGACGTATCAGCATATCGCCTTTTGAAAAATTAAACATCATATCTCCACCAACAAGTCCTGTCAGTTTTCCATCCTTATGATGCAGTACATTTGAAAAATCAGCATCATACCCTAAAATATCTTTTGCATATGATGTAGCCGTTCTAAATCCACCAGAAAAACATACTACTTTTATTCCTCGATTTTTTAACTCGGCTATTGTCTCCTGTGCTCCTGGCATATAGGGAAGATTATGCGAAATTTTTTCAACAACAGAAAAATCAAGCCCTTCTAAAAGCTTAACTCTTTGCTGTAATGATTCAAAAAAATCAAGCCTTCCACTCATTGCCTCTTCTGTTATTCGTGCTACTTCATCACCAATTCCTAACTCTTTTGCAAAAAAGTCTATCGTTTCACCATCCATCAGGGTAGAATCAAAGTCAAATACTGCAAGTTTTAGCATTAAATACCTTCTTATTTGTTATAATTGCGCAATTATAGCGAAATAGGACTTTTTTTGTTTGACAGACTGATAGATAAATTAAAAAACGATACATATATCACATTAGAAACGACACCTGGACATGCTGCAAAGTTTACTCCCGTAATTGATAAAATTGAAGCATTGGGACTCCATAAAATGGTCGATGGATTTTCAACAACAGATAATCCACTTGCCAAACTAAAATTTAATGCGCTCTTTGGTGCAAGACTTCTGCAAGAGCGATTTAATAAACCGGTCATAGCTACTATGAGTATGCGTGATCGCAATAAAATTGCTCTACAATCGGATCTACTTGGTGCAAATGAGTTTGATATACGTGCAATTTTGGCACTTACCGGAGATCCTGCCAATATCAGCGATCAACCCAATGCAAAAGCTGTTTTTGAAGCAGATTCAACACTCCTTCTTGATATTATTTCAGCATTCAATGCAGGCATGGACTATGCTGCAAAACCTTTTCATGACAAACCCGAACACATCTACCCTTTTGCCGTAGTAAACTCCTTTGCAAAAAATCCAAAAACACTGCAAAAGAAGATGCAAAAGAAGATTAAGCACGGTGCAGTAGGAATAATAACACAACCTGTATATGACATAGAAAATGCAAAACAACTTTTAGAATTAAAAGTAAAAGCAAATGAGGAGTGTTGTTCTGAAAATAAAAATGCAGAGTTGATTTTAGGTGTTTTTCCTATTACAAAACTCAGAACTGCACAATTTTTATCTTCGCATGTTCCTGGTATCAATGTCCCACCATGCTGGCTTGACAAACTTCGTGAAGCACATAAAATAGGAGCAGATGAAGAGTATAAAGTAGGATTTGAACTCTCAAAAAAACTCTTTGAAGAGTTAAAAGCACTCCATCCAAAAATTCACTTAATGACAGCAAATCAATTTAGCATCGCAAAAGAAATATTAGAATAAAGAGATAAGGAAAAAAATGATAGATTTAAAACAACTACAAAAAGATTTTGACGGAATAAGCAAAAAGTTAATGCGTAAAGGTGTTGATGAGAAGCTTCTTGAAAAAGTAAAAGAGAAATTTGAAGAACTCAAAGAGGCAAAAGCGGCTTACGAAAAGCTTCAAGCTGCCCAAAATGCAATGAGTAAAGAGTTCGGTATCTACAAACGTGAAGGCAAAGATATCTCTGAGCTTAAGGCACGTGTAGATGCAAATAAGATCAAAATTACCCAAGCACTTGAAGTACAAAGAGAAAAACAAGAAGAGCTAGAAACTTTGGCAATGGCAATTCCAAATATTCCTGATGATGATGTGCCTGATGGCGAAGATGAAGCAGATAATGTAGAGATCAAAAAAGTTCTTACACCTCGTGAGTTTAGCTTTACTCCAAAAGAACACTGGGAGTTAGCTGAGCAAAACGGATGGATAGACTTTGAGCGTGGTGTCAAACTTGCATGTAGCCGTTTTAGTGTTGCTTATGATATGGGAGCAAAACTTGAACGTGCACTCATTAACTTTATGCTTAACTATAACGCTAAAAAAGGCTTTACAGAGGTCAGTGTACCACATATTGTAAACCGCAAAGCACTTGAAGGTACAGGACAACTTCCAAAATTTGAAGATGATCTCTATAAGATTGAAGGTCAGGATCTCTATCTGATTCCAACGGCTGAAGTACCACTTACAAACCTCTTTCAAGATGAAATCCTTCCAGCGGATAAACTGCCATTTAAAATGACAGGATATACATCTTGTTACAGAAAAGAAGCAGGGGCAGCAGGACGTGATACACGCGGTATTATCAGACAGCATCAGTTTCATAAAGTGGAACTTGTTTGTATTACAAAGCCCGAGGAGAGTGATATTATTTTTGATGAGATGGTAGCAACTGCTTCAGAGATCCTTACAGCACTTGAACTTCCACATCGTCTTGTTACGCTTTGTACCGGAGATCTTGGCTTTGGAGCAGCAAAAACCGTTGATATTGAAGTATGGCTTCCAGGACAAAATACCTACCGTGAAATCTCTTCTATCTCCAATACAAGAGATTTTCAAGCTCGCCGTGCAAAAATTCGTTTTAAAAATGGAAAGAAAAATGAACTAGTTCACACACTCAACGGCTCAGCTTTGGCAGTTGGAAGAACAATGGTAGCTATTATGGAAAACTTTCAAAATGAAGATGGAAGTATTCACATTCCAAAAGCCTTAGAACCATATATGGGAATGTAATACAAAACCTGTTTATTACTCTTTTACCCAATAAACTTCTTATAAATAAAAAGATTATGTAAAAAGACGATATAGTCTTAAATAAGAAAAAAGAGGTAATGATCATGAATATTGGATTAAATACACACATGAGCGATGCTCTGTTTAGTAATGTCGAACAAAAAAAAGAGAATTTAGGCATTAAAAATCTTTATACAAAAAAGGTTGAAGGCGATGAATTAAAAGCGCTAAAAGATCAGGTAAAACAAAATTCACAAGCTTTTAGCCTAAATATAGAGATTATTCAAGTAGATATCTCTTTTAAAAGCGGTGAAAGTGAGAATGTCAATAGCGATTTTGAAAAAAACTATCAAGAATTTCAAGATTTTTTAGACAACATTGGCTATAAAGGTAAAGCAATAGCAGATCTCTCACAGGATGAAGCAAAAGAGTTGGTAAGTGATGATGGTTTTTTTGGAATCGATCAAACATCACAGCGTATAGCAGATTTTGTCATTCAAGGTGCGGGTGATGATGCTGATCTGTTAAAAGCCGGACTGGATGGAATTCTACAGGGTTTTAATGAAGCGGAAGAGATATGGGGCAGTAAGTTACCTGATATATCTTATAAAACAATTGATAAAGCAAAAGACCTTATCACAAAACATATGAATGAAGTAGGCGTAAATATTCTTGATACATCAGCTTAAACAAATAAAAGGTACTAAATATGGATCCTAAAAAACGAGCTTCTATTAAGCAAGGAATGCATGTAGCCATAGTTTTAAAACACGACCAAGAAAGTGGTAGATTAACAGATGGGGTTGTA
>JAMOSE010000145.1 GCA_027063215.1 Sulfurimonas sp.
TAAGAGACTTATTGACAAAATCAGCTTCACATCCCCATGGCATCAAAGTACGCCTCTTTAGTGGAGAAGTTGGACGAGTTAAAGAGATATATTAAGTAATGGTACTTTTTTTGCTTAATAAAAAATATATATAATTAAGGAACTCTATGGCTGAAACATCAGAAGAAATAATTATTATTGAAGACAGTGATGCTGCCCTCTATGATGATGATTCTGATAAATCGACTGCCTATATTCAAGAAGAAGAGAGAAAAAGAAAAAAAATAATTCTTTTTGGTGGAATAGCACTCATTATAGTACTTCTTATTGCTGTTACAGTTGTTTTACTTGCTTTTAAATCTTCAAAAGAACACACTGCAGTACCTATAGATTTTCTTGATCAAAAAATACAAGAGAGTAAAAAAAAGCCTCAAATCACATCAAGTAAATTAGAAAATATGATTGTAAAAGCCAACTATCTCTATGCCAGCGGTTCAAAAGAAAAAGCACTTTCCCTTTTTGAACAAATAGCTTCATACAGTGAGGCGATTTCTGATTATAATCTTGGTGTTGCCGAACTTAAAGATAAACAGTATAAAAAAGCACTTCAGACTTTTCAAAAAGCTATTGCCAATGATGAAAAACGTTGTGTAAGTGCTATAAATGCTGCAGTATGTTCACTTTATCTCAAAGATTATAAAAACTTTAAATATTATCTAGATCTAGCATATGCTTATCTACCCTATGAAGTAAACTCACCCCTTTACTCTTACTATTATACCCTTATAAGTTACTATAACAGAAACTATCTTAACGCACTCAATTCTCTTAAAAACACAACATCAAAAGAGTATAAAACAGTTCAAAACCATCTAAGTGCAAAAATCAATGCCCTCTATAACAATAATTATGATGCGATAGATGCTTTAGAAAAAAATTATGATGAATCTCAAGATGAATTCAGCAAAGCACTTTTGTATGCACGCATCGGTGATTTTTCTCTTGCATCTTCTCACCTTGAAAATGTAATTGCAAAACAACAGCAACCTGTACGAGCACCTTTAGCTCTTGGTCTTATTCATTTAAAAGCGGGGCATATTGCAAAAGCAAGTAAAGAGATTCAAGCAGTAACAGAGAAATATCCAGATCTTGTATATAACTATTATCCTATAAAAGTTAAACTGAAAGCATCTCTTTTTGATCCACAAAAAGCACAAGAACATTACAGAAAAAATATCCTGAATAAAAAAGATATTATTTATCAAAAAATATTTTATTTTTCACCCTACAAAATTTTTAATGCAAACCAAACTATTAGTTACATTCGTAAAGGAAATGCAAATATCTATATTGATAATGTAGAGAGTGCAAAAGAGTATCTTAAAAAAAGTTCTTCCTCATCATCGGTAAATATTGGTATCGTTAAAGCAATTAAAAAAGCTCTCTCTTTTAGAATTAGAGAAGCGAATGAAAAATTACAAAAACTAATAAAAATTCAACCAAAACATTCAATTTTACAATATAATCTTGCACTAACATATGCACAGATGGGAAATCTACAAAAAGCACATGAACACTTTTTGCGTTCATACTATCTTGATGCAAAAAATTATCTCTCAGGTATCTATGCAGTTATGACTGCACAACTTATTAATAAGCCCTTTAGAAAACTCAAGTCTATCCTTAAAGACTCTATATCATTAGAAGAAAGTAACGAGGAGATAGAGCTCTACAAAACACTTCTTTATATATCTGACAATGATTATATTGCAGCGGCAGAATGGCTGGATAAAGAGTATAAACAGCGTCCTCTGTATCTGATACTCAAGATCCTTATTGCTACAAAACTTCATAAAAAAGATACAGCAAAAGAAGCAGCAACAAAACTATTGACAATGCAAGAAAATGATATTTTACCAAATATAATTTATATGGATACTCATTTTACAAAATTTAAAATCCCAAAATATGCCGAATCTGTTTCAAAATATTTAAAAAATCATAAATTTCATTATAATGACTTATATTATGGCCCTTATATTACACGTTATCTTTATATTCAAGAAAACCTTATCAGTGGTAGGCTCTATTATTTACGAGAACAATTACGCAATGTTCTTGAAACAACGCATGAAGATACACGAGATATTGAAAGTGCTTTGGCTTTAGTATCACTTTATGATAAACAGTTTGAAGAATCATATACACTTTACAATCATCTCATTGATGAATTAAAAGTAAGAGATGCACATACTCTTTATTTAGGAGCAGTAGCGTCAACTGCAGCAAAACATCATGAAAATGCCATAGCACTTTTAGAGCTTGCAAAAATGAAAAATGGGAATTTTTATGAAAGCAGATATGCCTTGGCACTTTTATATATGGAGATTAACAACAATAACGGAGCCGTTATTCAACTCTCACGAATACAAAATGATAAATTCCAATCACAATATTTTGAATTTGAAATTGATACGGATAAGTTGCTTTTTCAAAAGCAACATCCGGAGAAATAAGTAAGATTAATTTGCAGTTGCTAAAAGTGTCTCTGAAGCAGTCAATTTTTGACCTAATGCAACACAAAGGTTCAATTCTTTTGGAAGATAAACAGTAGTAATTCCATTAAGTGCAACACCATAACGCGCACCTGCTACAACTTTTTGCTTCATAACAAGATCAATATCAAGTGATGCAAAACTCTGTTTTAACCTATGCACTATTTTTACTTTGTATTTGCCTTCTTCATCTTTCAAAACAATCTCAGCATACTCATTTAAAAGAGAAAAAAGTTGAGATTTTTTAGACAAACGACTTCCTCGCACGCTCTGAATACTCTCAAGTTCTGCATTCATTGGAACACGCAAAACAGGAACATTCAGATAAGAGGATTCTATCTCTATTTTATAAGTATAGCTATCATCTTCTATCTCTTCTATAGTACATATATGACCATCTATCGGAGAGAGAATAATGCTATTTTCATGAGAAGCAAGATATTCTCTTTCAGGGTTTCGAAAGAGAAAAAGAAACAAAAGAATTGTTACAAATGAAATAGAAGCGAAAAACTCAAAATCAATAAGAGAAAAGAGTATAAACAACAGTAATGCATATCCAATATACTTCCATCCACTCTTTGCAATAATAAAAAGATTACTCTTCATAAAAGCTACTCTTTCTCTTGGGAAGTTTTATTCATTGTTGCATCTTCTTTTAACTCATCGGCAATAGTTTCAGTATCTTGAACTATTTTGGACTCCAGTCCATTCTCTTTTTCAAAGTTAAGAATAATCTCACGAACCTCATCACCTGTAATATTTTCTTTTTTATACAGCAGTGCTACCATGCCTTCTATCGCATCTTTATACTCTTCAAGGCGATTTACTACAACTTTATAACGCTCATCAAGCGAAGTTTTAATAAACTCATCCATCTCCTGAGCCATTTTTTCACTATACTCTCTAGAAGATCCCATCACACCTCCGCCTAAGAATGACTGACGAGATTTTTCAAGAACCATAAGACCTGCAATATCACTCATACCATAGGTCTGAACCATTGATTTTATAATGTCAGTTGCACGCTCTAAATCATTTCCTGCACCTGTTGAAATCTCACCAATAAAGACTTGTTCAGCAGCACGTCCACCAAGAAGTACATCAACCTCAGCCCAAAGTTCATGCTTTTGCATCATAAACTTATCTTCTTCTGGTTTATTAAGCGTATAACCAAGTGCAGCAAGACCACGAGGGACAATAGAAACTTTAGAAACTTTTTTAGCTCCTTCAGTTGTCTCAGCAAGCAATGCATGCCCACTCTCATGATATGCAACAATCTTCTTCTCTTTTGGATTAATACGACGGGATTTTTTAGCAAGTCCGGCAAGTGCACGCTCAACTGCTTCAAAGATATCTTGTTGCTTAACAGTTTTTTGACTTTTTCTACCAGCAAGAAGTGCTGCTTCATTGACAATATTTGCAAGATCAGCACCAGCAAGCCCTGCAGTCAGACGAGCTATCTCTTCAACATCTACGTCATCATCCATCTTCACATTTTTCATATGAACTTTCAAGATTTTTACACGCCCTTCAAAGTCTGGTTTATCAACAAGAACCTGTCTGTCAAAACGCCCCGGTCGCAATAGTGCCGCATCTAAGATCTCTGGTCTGTTTGTTGCAGCCAAAATAATTACCGGTGTATCTGTACCAAAACCATCCATCTCTGCAAGAAGCTGGTTGAGTGTCTGCTCACGCTCATCATTTCCACCCATTTGCGCACCGGCTGCACGACTCTTACCAATAGCATCAATCTCATCGATAAAGATGATAGAAGGTGCATCTTTTTTTGCCTGCTCAAACAGATCTCTTACACGAGCAGCACCCACACCGACAAACATCTCAATAAAACTAGAACCACTTACTGAAAAGAAAGGTACATCTGCCTCACCCGCAACTGCTTTTGCAAGCAGTGTTTTACCAGTACCAGGTGATCCGACAAGAAGCACCCCTTTTGGAATCTTCGCACCGATCTCAACATAACGTCCAGGATATTTCAAAAAGTCAACAATCTCTTGAACTTCCTCTTTTGCCTCTTCTACACCTGCCACATCATCAAACTTTGTTTTTGGTTTTTCAGAACTGATAAGCTTCTTAGAATTTCCCATTCCAAGAAGACCACCACCCATACTTTTTTGCATTCTACCTGCAAAGAACATCCAGATTCCAATAATAATTAAAAATGGAAAAAGCCATCCAAACATCTCTGTAAACCAGTTTGTTTCAGAAAAACCTGTATAGTCAATTTTTTCTTTGTCAAGTAATTTTACAAGATCATTATCACCTGGAATAACACGAGTTGTATATATTTTTGTTCCATCATTGGACATCGCTTTAATATATGTCTGTCCAATTTCTACTTTTTTAACACTTTTATCTTGTACTAAATTTTTAAGTTCCGAATAACTTATCGGTTTTATTCTTGCTGTTGTGCTCATTGTTGATGTGGTACCATTTACCATACCACCTTCACCTACCATTACTTTAAAAAGTAAAATTACAACAACAGAAAAAATCGCAAATGTAATTAAAGGATTTTGATTAAAAAAGTTGTTGTTGTTATTGTTATTATTTTCTTGATTTGCCATTTATCTCTCTTTTTATTTTCGTTTTAAAACAAAAGTAATCCACTCATCCTGAGCAATTTTTTCTACTATTTCACAATCTTTATAATATGCTAAAACTTTTGTCTCATATTTATCTAAAATACCTGAAAGTATTAAAATACCATTATTTTCTAATGCACTTTTTAGTTCATTTGCAATAAATGTAAGAACATCTGCAACAATATTTGCTACTACTATCTTATACTTTTTATCTGTAAAGGAAGCAGAACCTTCCCAAATATTGTTAAATGTTAAACCATTTAAAGTAGCATTTGCTTGAGCATTTTCCACTGAGATAGGATCTGTATCACATGCATCTACTACAGCACCAAGTTTCATTGCTCCTATACCGAGAATTCCACTTCCACAGCCAACATCCAAAACCCTATCACCCGCCTTGACATATTTTGAAATTGCCAACAAAGAAGAAGCTGTTGTCGGATGATGTCCTGTACCAAAAGCAAGTGCAGGATCAATAACAATATTGATAAGTTCACTGCTTGCTTCACTCCATGTCGGATGAATATAAAATTTGCCTATAGAGAGCGGTTCTATACTCTTTTTATAGTTTTCAACCCAATCACTGTTTTGCAGTTTCTCTTGTTTACACTCTAACTCTATTGTTTTACCAAGTGCTTTTTGCAAAGCCTCTCGAAACTGTTCAAGCCCCCATACAATAGTATCGAGTTCATCTTCACTACGAATAATAAAACCATCGTCAGTCTCTTCAAAACCAATAGGAAGTGTATCTGCTAAAAAATCGGAGAAAAGTGCGTGATGGGAAGAAACTTTGACAAGGAGTTGGAAATAATGCTCTTGCATTACTTCGCAACACCCATTACAGCACCGAGCTTTTCTTTCAGTACTTGAGGAGTGAATGGTTTAACAATATAGTTATTTACACCAGCTTTAAGTGCAGTAATAACTTCTGCTTTACCACCTTCAGTCGTTACCATGATGATAGGAGTATCCTTAAAACGCTCATCAGCACGAACTTTTTTCACGAGTTCAAGACCATTCATTTCTGGCATATTCCAGTCAGTAATAAGCATATCAATATCTGGGTTGGCATCCATTTGTGCCCAACCTTCAACACCATCTGCACCTTCTAAGACATCTTTATATCCAAGGCGAGCCAAAGTATTTTTAATAATACGACGCATTGTAGAGCTATCATCAACAACAAGTAATTTCAATTGAAATCCTTTTTATAATATTGGTAAATTTATTTATCTAATAATACCCTATTTTTGTTTGTTTTACTATTAAGCGAGTAATTTAAACATTTTAGGTAAATCAAGTGTTCCCTCATAATAAGCTTTCCCTATTATGACCCCATCTATCTCATTCGTTTCAATGAGTGCTTTAATATCATTTTCATCTTTAACACCACCGCTTGCAATAGTTGCTACTTTACTTGCCCTAGCGATATCTAAAGTAAAATCGACATTTACGCCAGAAAGTGTACCATCACGGCCGACATCTGTGCAAATTATTGCTTCAACACCGGCATTTGCAAATTCACGAGCAAGATTAGTTGCTTTCATAGATGAAACTTCTCCCCACCCTTCAACTGCAACATACCCATCAATCGCATCGATACCTACGGCAATGGGATATTTTGCAGCCATATCTTTAACAAACTGTGGATCTTTTACTGCAATAGATCCCAAAATGATTCTATCAATCCCAATAGCAAGCATCTTCTTGATAGTAGCCTCATCACGAATACCACCACCGAGTTCAAGTTTTACATTACAGTTTTCTCTGATCTTTACAATTTGTTCAAGATTTTTTGGCTCACCTGCGAATGCACCATTGAGATCCACTAAGTGGACCCACTCAGCACCCATCTCTTCAAACTTCTTTACAAGTTCATATGGTTCATTTGAGTAGATCTTTGCACTCTCCATAAGCCCTTTTGTAAGGCGTACCGCTTTTCCGTCTTTTAAATCTATTGCCGGGTATAGTGTCATTTTTATTCCTATAGTTGTATAAAATTTTCTAAAATTTTGAGTCCGTTTTTATGACTCTTTTCAGGATGTGGTTGAATTCCCATAATATTGTTATGTGCTACTGCAGAGGTAAACTTATATCCATAATAGGTCTCTCCTATAATATCCTCTTCTTTGCCACACTCTACATGATAAGTATGTACAAAATAGAGATAATGCATATCATCAAGTCCATTAAACAAAGGATGATTTTTTGTAAACATTCTGTTCCATCCCATATGCGGTACTTTTAGCTTCTCTTCAAACTTTGCTGTATCAAAATGCTTAACATGCCCTTCTATAAGCCCAAGCCCTTTATGCACTCCAAACTCTTCAGAACTTTCAAAAAGCAATTGCATTCCAAGACAAATTCCCAGCATCGGCTTACCACTGGCTGCAAACTCCTTAATCGCATCTACCATCTTCATCTCGTGAAGGTGTTCCATTGCATCTCCAAAAGCACCAACTCCAGGAAGTACAAGTTTATCATACTTCATGAATTTTTTTGGATCATTTTCTACTGCTGTATCCGTTCCAAGTTTGGCAAATGCATTCTGTACAGATGCCAAATTTCCCATATTATAATCAATTATTGCTATCATTATTCATCTATCTTTAATTTTGTAAATTTTATATATATTGCCAAACTTATCAGCAATGCAGCCACTCCAATAACAATATACATTGCATATATCAGTTTATTTGGATCAATTATCGCAAACTTAAATACAAGCATAAGCGCCTCAATAGAAAGAGCGATGATAATACTTCCCAAAAATCGCACCATTGTCTTGTGTGGTCCGGAGATATTATGCTCTTTATGCCGCCCAAGTATCTCCTCTTCTATCAATGTTTTGGCAAGGTCAAAAATGGCCAAGGAGAGTGTTAGAAGAATTGTTGCTTCAAACATATCTTTTATTTTAAACTTGTCAGGTGTTATCTCATATACAAAAAAGCTCTGTAACCCTTTAAAAAAGAGCAACATTGCTACTGCAACAAGAGCAAAAGCAAAAGCACCGTAGGCAATTTTGAAAAATTCACTAAAGAGATGATCCATGGTAGTAGGATGTGCAACTTTAATCGCCTCTTCCAAAGGAACATCAATACATGCTACATATTTCAGTTGCCCATTTTCATTAAAAATAGGTGCTGAAGCAGTAACAGTCAGATCCCCTGTTATAAGAGATGGATAAGGATCCGTAATGGTACATCTCTCTTCTCGTACAGCACGATAATAGTATGCTCGATCTGCCCTAATTTTTCCAATATCATCATCTATCTGCCCATCGTGTGAAAAAGTTGGACTCACCTGCACACCTTTTTCATCAAGGAGATAAACACCTTCACAGTTTTCAAGTTCTGCTTTGATCTTTAAAAGTCGCGGCATTATCATCTCTTGAGTAATAGATGGCAGTCGATTTGGAATATTTTTGGAAAAGAGATAGCAAAAATATGCTCTTGCTTTTGTACGCCCTTCAGAAAATCGTTGAATATCTAATGCAACCATATTTTCATATCCCCTTTATAGTTTTGTTTGAATTATATCAAAGATTGACTATAATGTCATTAATGAACAGAAATATTAAAAAAATTGCTATCGTCAGACTTTCAGCACTTGGAGATATTGTCAACAGTGCTTTTGTTTTACAGTTTATTAAAAAAGAGTATCCAGAGATTGAAATTTCATGGATTGTTGAAGAAGCTTTTGCGACTATCTTAAAAAATGCAAAACATTTAGATCATATTTATACTCTAAATCTTAAAAAATTTAAAAAAGAAAAAAACTTTTTACAACTTCAAAAAGAGTATAAAAAATTAAAATCTATTGCAGATTTTGATATAGTTATTGATATGCAGGGACTTATAAAATCTGCTCTTGTTGCACGAATTCTCGGAAAAAACACCCATGGATTTAATAAACGCTCAACAAGAGAATCATTAGCAGCACTCTTGTACAAAACAACGACAAACATTGCATACCAAGAAAATGTCATTTTGCGTAATGCCCAGCTTGTCGCTGATGCTCTTGATATCTCAATTACACAAAAAATGATAGAAAACAAAGAGCCCGTTTTTAATGTAACAACACATTTTTCACTGCAAAAAAAGAAAAAGAATATTGTTTTTGTTATTGGAGCTTCATGGCCTTCCAAAATATACCCTAAAGAAAAAATTGTAACTATCTGCAATGCTTTGGAAGAAGAAAGCTACATCATTTGGGGAAATCAAAAAGAGTATGAAGATGCACTCTGGATTTGTAAACACTCTGCGTATGCAAAGATGGCACCAAAACTCTCTTTGGATGAACTCGTCTCCTTTATCTCCCATATGGATCTACTCATTGGTAATGATACAGGACCGACACATATGGCTTGGGCACAGAATATCCCCTCTATTACATTACTTGGACCAACAACAACACGTATGATAGGTCAGACTTCAAAAAATGTAGGCATAAAATCAGCTTCACAAGTAGATATTTTGAAAATCAACAAAAATGATTTTTCAATTCAAACAATTAATGAACAGAGTATTATCAATCAAGCAAAGGAACTTTTAAATCATGGGTTATAAACTACTACTTTTATTAGAAAAATTTTTAATGCTTTTACCGCATAAAATCAGAAAATCTTTTTTTACTCTTTTAGCCTATATTGGCTATATCTCATCAAAAAAATATCGCAATATTGCACGCCAAAACCTCAACTTTGCATTTGACAACAGTCTCAGTGATGCCGAGATAAAAGCCATTACAAAGTACAGCTTTAAAAATCTTCTCTATAATTTTTTATACCTCATGGAGATGCGCAATCTCTCAAAAGAAGAAATAGGTAAGAAGATAACAATTGTTAATAAAGAAGCGGTTGATAAAGTTCATGCACAAGGAAGAGGTGTCATCTATGCAACACCGCACTACTGTGCTTGGGAGTTAGGAGCTGCAGGTTTGGTCCTAAAAGTTGAACCCATTGCAGCAGTTTACAAAAAGCTCAAGAACTCTATCTATGAACAATGGCTTTTAGAAGCTCGTGCTCGCTTTGGCAATACAAATCTTGAAAAAACCAATGTTGTCAAACCACTTATAAAACTGATCAAACAAGGCAAAGCAAGCGGTATACTTATAGATACAAATATTAATGTAAAAGAGGGTGTTATTATTAATTTTATGGGTAAACCTCTTCGCCAAACTGCAACACCGGCCTATCTTGCTCGTAAATTTGATGCTGCTATTATTCCTGTTTATATTCGTACAGATGATGAAGAACACTACACTATAATTATAGAAGATGAAATTAAAGTCAATAAAACAGATAATGAAGAAAAAGATATTTTAGATGCAACACAGGCTCAGGCTGACTGGCTAAGCCGTATCATACAAAAAGAACCGAAATTTTGGTTCTGGATCCATAGACGATTTAAAAATGATCATCCTGAAATTTATCAGGATTGATGATCTTCTAATTCACATGCTCTTGTCTGTGCCTCAAAAAGTTTAAGAATTGTCAGAAAAAATGCTGTAATCGCAGGTCCTAAAATCATACCCCAAAATCCAAAAGTTGTAAGACCGGCAATAATAGCAAAAAATATAACAAGTTCATTCATATGTGCATCATCTTCATTTAAAAGTTTTTGATTAATCCATTTGATAATCAAAGGCTTAATAAATGTATCTGCAATAAGTGAAATAACAATAATTGAATAAAGAGCAATAAAAATTGCATAATTCGAATTTCCTATAGCAAACTCATAAATCATAAATGGCAACCACATCAACATACCCCCAACAACAGGAATCAAAGATGAAAAACCATACATAATACCAAACAAAAGCCCATTATATCCCATAAAAGAGACAGCGATCCCAAAAATAGCACCTTCAAACATAGCTGTTGTCAAAATTGAGTAAAAGACAACACTCATAACAGCAGAAAGTTCCCGTGCAAGCAAAGTTGACTCTTCTACGGACATTTGCAGTACACGTTTAATAAAAGAGACTATCGTTTTTCCATTATAAAGAGCAAAGAAATAAAATACGATTACCAAAAATGCATTTTTGACAAAACCGGCACTAAACGCACCTATTTTTGCTGCTACATTTAAAGAATAAGCAGTTATAGTATTAATATTTATATCTTTAAAAGCATCTGAAAAATAGGGTTTTATAAAGAGTAAAAATTCCGGTGGATTTTCTATAATTCCGTTAATATACTCTTCAACACGATGTAAAGTATCTGGTTCAAGATGATTTAACCATACCGTTAATGAACCCAAAAAATAACCCAATGGTGCAAAAAAGAGCACTGCCAGCATAAGGCTTGATATCAATGCTGAAAATAGTTTTGAATGTACTTTTCGCTCAAAATAGTGATGAATAGTAGAAGTTGAAATTGCTAAGAGTGCAGCAATAGTAATAACCATTAAAAATGGTGCATAAAGCAGATACATCCAATACAGAGATGTTGCAAAAAGTATAGCTATAAAATATTGTGGTTTCATTTAAAAAAGTGTCCCATCTTGATTTACACACTGTAGATTCAGTATATCATACGTAGCACGAGTAGCCTTTCGTCCTTTTGCTGTTCGCTCAAGATATCCATTTGCTATTAAGTAAGGCTCTAATACATCCTCAACCGTTCCTTCATCTTCACTCAGTGCTGCAGCAATAGTACTTAATCCCATTGGGCGACCATTGGAATTTGCCAGAAGATGTAAAAGACGCAGATCCATTTCATCAAATCCATATGAATTAATACCAAGTTCATCGAGGGCATACTTTGTTCTTTCATGATGAATATAATCTTCATTGGCAACCTCAGCAAAATCTCGAACACGACGTAAAAGGCGCAAAGCAATACGAGGTGTACCTCTACTTCTTTTTGCAATCTCCAAAGCCGCTTCATGAACGATTTCACGCTCTAATTTTGCAGATGCCTGCTTTATGATTGCTGCCAATTCATCATCTGAATAAAACTGCATTCGAAAACTCATTCCAAATCTGTCCCGCAATGGATTTGAAAGCATTCCTGCCCGTGTTGTCGCACCAATAAGCGTAAAACGAGGCAGATCGATCTTTACAGTCTGTGCGGCAGGTCCACTGCCTATAATAATATCAATACGATAATCTTCCATTGATGAGTAGAGGATCTCTTCAACTGCCGGGGAGAGCCTGTGAATCTCATCAATAAAAAGAATATCACCCTCTTCCAGATTTGTTAAAATTGCAGCTAAATCTCCACTTTTTTCTATCATAGGTGCAGCTGTTACTTTAATGTTAGAATGCATCTCATTGGCAATAATAAGTGCAAGTGTTGTTTTACCAAGTCCCGGAGGTCCATAAAAAAGAACATGATCAAGCGCTTCTTCTCTTTTTTTACTCGCCTCTATAAAAACAGAAAGATTCTTTTTTATCTGCTCCTGACCAATATATTCACTCCATGCATCTGGGCGAAGTGTCTGCTCAGAACTTGCATCTTCTAATGAAAAAGTTTCAATATCTACTACTCTATCCATTGATAATTCACTCATTAATAGGTATATTTTTCACTTGGAAATTCTCTTGTTTGTACTTCATCAGCATATTGCTTAACAGCCGTTTTAACAAGTGTCGATCCATCCATATATTTTTTAACAAACTTTGGAGTAAAGTCTTCAAAAAATCCAAGCATATCAGAGAAAACCAATACCTGCCCATCTACATTATGCCCAGCCCCTATTCCAATAACAGGGATAGTAACAGCTTGTGCAACAGCTTGTGCAACATCTGCTTTCGTTCCTTCAATCACCATACAAAAAGCACCCGCTTCTTCTACAGCTTTTGCATCTGCTATCAAAGATTCTTTTTCTTCTTGCGTTTTGCCCTTGACTTTATAGCCGCCTTCACTTCTTACTGACTGAGGCAAAAGACCAATATGTCCGCATACCGCAATGCCATTGTCAGTTAAATGTTTAATAATCTCAGCCTTATGAGAACCACCCTCAATTTTTACACAATCCGCTAATGTTTCTTGAAAAACCCGAGTTGCATTATCAAGTGCTTTTTCTTTTGTAACATATGTGCCAAATGGCATATCACATACAATAAAACTGTTTTTAGCACCATTACAAACAGCATTTGTATGATATATCATCTGTTCAAGTGTAGCAGAAATTGTATCACTCTTACCGGCAAAGCTCATATTGAGACTGTCACCCACTAAAATCATATCAGCACTCTCCTCAAACAGTTTTGCAAAAAGTGCATCATACGCTGTAATCATAACTAAAGGTCTTACACCTTTTGATTTTTTAATCGAAGATATTGTTAATTTTTTATTCATAGAAGTATTTTAACCAAATATTGCTATAATTTAAACAATAATTGGAGTATTTGATGGGTATAAGAAGTGATTTAGATGCTAATTTTGACTTTGAAATTGTTGATGAATTTCTAGACCACTATTCTATGATGGTTGAGAGTATGGAAGTAATGATTCTCGATCTTCAAAAACCAAATATGTACGAACGCAGTATTAATGAACTTTTTCGTGTTTTTCATAATATAAAATCGGCATCTGGATATCTAAATATCATTCCCATGAATAAACTTGCCGCTTTTGTAGAAGATGAATTAGAAATTCTTCGAAATAAAAAGCCGCCAATAACACAAGAGACTATTGATTGGCTTTTAAACATCAGTGATATGTTTGCTGCATGGCAAGATGATTTCAAGGCAGATAATACGCTTAGTAAGATCAAATACTCTTTACTTAAAATCCCTGATTTGGAAAAATAAACATATGAAAAATTTAGTAGCATATATAACATCAGGCTATCCTGATAAAAACTTTACAATTGATTTAGCATTGGCATTAGGTGAAAATGGCGTAGATACGCTTGAACTGGGAGTTCCTTTTTCGGATCCTGTTGCTGATGGCCCCGCTATAGAAAATGCAAATCACAAAGCACTAGAACTTGGTTTTAAATTTCAAGATCTTCTTGAAATATCACAAATTGTTGCACCCAAAGTAGATACCTTATGGATGGGTTATTTTAACAGTTTTTATCAACAAGATATGAAAAAACTTCTACCACTTGCAAAAGAGATTGGTATTAATGGATTAATTATTCCTGATGTCCCCCATGAAGAAGCACTTTTATATAAAAAACTTTTTGAAGATAATAAATTAACAAATATCTCCTTTGTTGCACCGACAGACTCGCCACAAAGGATAGAAACAATCGTCAAAGATGCCAAAAAATTTATCTATATGGTAGCCTATACAGGCATTACAGGTTCTGGTACTGCAGAAGATTTACAACCATTTTTAGCATCTATTAAAGAGTACACAAATACTCCTGTTTATGTAGGTTTTGGAGTTAATGAAAAAACAGCAAAAGAGAAAGTACAGGGAGCGGATGGAGTCATCGTAGGAAGTGCGTTTATTAATATTCTTTTAGATGAAAGCTTGACAAAAAGTCAGCAGATTCAAGCGTGTTCAAGTTTGGCACAAAATATTAAAGATAAAATCAATTCATAATTTCAAAAAGCACTAAAAGTGTTTTTTGAAAAAAATTATTATTATCATCACTAATCATTAAAAACCTATTTTTACCTACTTTTGCAAGACCTTCAAAATTATCGATCTCCCAGCCATAGTGAGAGTCTAAATCCGCAATAAGTCTGCTTTTACAAATTCTCTTTTTATTACATTCATCTAACTTTACTTCAATTAAAGAGGTTTTTCTCTGTTGTGTCAAATAAGAGTATTCTCTTAATAAAACAAGTAATCTGTCCCTGTCTCTAAATGCAATATCTGTAACTGCAGCAGCACCTTTAGCTTGAAATTTCCATATTTTGTCACGTGAATATAAAGTATGATAGTTTAAATCGCTACCTTTTAAAGGGAGTTCTGGAATTGTAATTAAACCATATTGCTCACTATACGCTACACTTTCCAATCCCTTATTGGAACCTTGGTATTTTTTTTGATTTGCCAACAAAGAATTAAGCTTCATATTTTGTATCTTTATGCCATCAGAAGAAAAAAGCAAAACTCTGTTTTTTCTTTCAAATGAGATTAAAAAACCATCCTTATAGAAACAAAGACCTTCAGAATCACGCTTTTTTTTCTTAAATCTTTTTAATTTTTTATTTCGTAAAATATATTTTTCTTTGAAAACAAGTGTTTGAATCTTGTTCTGTTTTATATCACATCCAAAACGATATACCAAACCTCGATCACTTAACGCATACAAATTGTTATTTTTATAAGCCAATCCTGAAAGTTCATGTATATCATTAAAAACCAGCTTTTTTACATCTAAAATCTTAATATATCTGTTATTTTGTGTATTATTTGTTGTTAAACTATAAGGCAGTACCTCAGCAAATAGTGATATAACGATAAAAATAATGATAAAAATGATTTTCATCATATGGTACCTATCACACAGTAAACTTTAAAATAAGGTTCTCTTTAATTTCCCATCGATGTTCTATCTTTTCCATATTTGATGCCTGTAGTCTCATAAGAAAATAATCTCGGGCTACCTCTTTTGCTCCTAGGCTCTTTAGATGTTGTGTCGGTACCTGACAATCTACAAAATCATATCCCCACTCTTTTAAATGGCAAATAAGTATTGCATATGCTGCTTTGGAAGCATCTGTTTTATGTGTAAACATTGATTCACCACAAAAAACTCTGCCAACAACAATTCCATAAAGTCCACCTACTAAATTTTGATCTTTATCATAACTCTCTACACTGTGAGCTATTCCCATACCATGCAGTATTTCAAAAGACTCTATAAGCTCTTTGTTGATCCAGGATCCCTCTTGTCCTTCTCTCTTTGTTGTTGCACATTGCTGCATCACTTCTTTGAAACTTGTATCAAACCTATAAGTAAATTTTTTTATACTTTTCTTGAGTGAACGAGAAAGTTTAAAATCATCCAGTTCCATAATAAGCCGTGGATCTGTTGACCACCAGAGTATGGGATCTTGATCACAATACCACGGGAAAATACCATTTTGATACGCTCGAATAATTCTTGATGGATTAAGATCTCCTCCCCATGCAACAATACCATCTTCAGTGGCATCACATGGATCCGGAAAAGTTAGGGTATGTTTATCAAGCTGTGGCAGATACACGTTCTTGCTCTTTATATTCTAATAGTAAGCTATTATCTTGACTGCTGACATAGACATGACCACCATTTTTAAGTTTGCCAAACAAGATCTCATCACTCAGTTTTTTTGTAATATTATCTTGAATATATCGTTTAATTGGTCTTGCACCCATCTCTTTTGAGTAGGCTTTTTTTGCAATAAATTTAGCACTTTTATCATCTAAATGAATTGTAATTTTTTTCTTTTTCAATTCACTGTTTAATGCATTGATAAATTTATGAACAATTCCTAGAAGCGTTTGTATATTTAACTGCTCAAAAGCAACTATTGCATCGAGTCTATTTCTAAATTCTGGAGTGAAAAAAGATTTTAATTCTTCATTTGCTGCAAGAGAATCATCTTTGTTAAAGCCCATAACACTCCGTGCTGTAGCACCAATATTTGATGTCATTATAAGTATTACATTTTGAAAATTTGCTTTATAGCCATTATTGTCAGTTAAAGTAGCACTATCCATAATTTGCAAAAGAATATTAATTAAATCTGGATGTGCTTTTTCTATCTCATCAAGAAGAAGCACCGTATAAGGATGTTTTTTAATGGCTTCTGTAAGTAATCCTCCCTGCTCATACCCAACATACCCTGGAGGTGCACCTACAAGACGGGAGAGAGCATGTTTTTCCATATATTCACTCATATCAAATTTTTCGAAATGGATACCGAGAATTTTACTTAAAGAAATTGCAAGTTCTGTTTTACCAACTCCGGTTGGACCCAAAAAGAGAAAGGATGCTATTGGTTTGTTTTCGGGAGTGAGACCGGCTTTTGAAATTTTAATAGCCTGTGCTACAACTTCAACAGCTTTTTCCTGACCAATGACTTGTTTTTTCAGATCATTTTCAAGATTTTGCAATGCTGCTGTTTCATCACTGTTCATTTTAGTGTTTGAAATACCTACAATAGAAGCGATGGTTTTTTGAATATCTGTTGCACTGACTTTTGTGCCTTTATTCTTCTTAAGATGAAAAGAAGCCGCAGTTTCATCAATAAGATCAATAGCCTTATCAGGTAAAAAACGTTCTGTAATATATCTTTTGGAGAGATCAACAGCAGTTTTTAATGCCTTGTTTGTATATTTGATACCATGATGTTTTTCATATTTTTTTTGTAAGCCTTTTAGGATCAGATAACTTGTTTTATTAGATGGTTCATGAATATCAACTTTTGAAAATCTTCGACTGAGTGCTTTGTCTTTCTCAAATCCATTTCTATACTCTACAAAAGTTGTAGCACCCATACATTTGATTTCACCGGAAGCAAGAGCAGGTTTGAGTTGATTTGCCGCATCCATTGACCCACTTGTACTGCCTGCTCCGATTAAGGTATGAATTTCATCAATAAATAAAATAGCATTTGGAATTTTTTTGATCTCATCCATAACACCTTTGAGACGTTTTTCAAAGTCTCCACGATATTTCGTACCGGCTAAAAGTGCTCCAAGATCAAGCGCATAAAGTTTGGAATCTTTAATAATATCAGGAACACTCTGTGCAACTATATTAAGAGCCAAACCTTCTGCAATGGCAGTTTTTCCAACACCCGGTTCCCCGACTAAAATAGGATTGTTCTTTTTTCTTCTGCAAAGAATTTGCGTTACACGCTTTATCTCTTTTTCTCTTCCGATCACAGGATCGATTTTCCCCTCTTTTGCTTTTTGCAGTAAGTCAATAGTATATTTATCCAAATTACTTTCATTTTCATTACTTGGAGTTGTTTGAAGATCAGTATGAGAAATTATCTCTAATATATCAAGTCTAGATATGCCATACTCATGTAACAATATATATGCAAATGTATGCTCTTCTTCATAGAGTGCAGCCAGTAAGTCTCCAACATCAGCACTACTTTGACCGGCAGATTGAATATGACGTATCATATTGTCTATTAAACGAGAAAGAGCAACACTCTCATAGGGATCTTGTTCTATATTTTTAGGTAAAGTCTCAATATTTTCTTTTATATAATTAGAAAGTTCTTCTTTCATTTTAAGAGTATCTCCACCACATGCTTCAATAATAGCTGCACCTTCACTACAACTCAGTAAAAGATAAAATACATGTTCAATAGTCAGATATTCATGATGAAGTTGTTTTGCAAAGAGAATAGATTTTTGAAAAATATCATTAAGCGTAGGAGAGATCATTTTTTACTCCTCTTCCATGGTAGCTTTTAAAGGAAAGCCATTATCTTTTGCACGACGTATAACCTGCATTACTTTCGTTTCTGCAATTTCATGTGCATACACACCACAAAGCCCACGTTCGTGTTTATGAACTTCAAGCATTATAGCTTCTGCTTCTTCATAACTTTTATGAAAAATACTCATTAAGATATCTATAACAAACTCCATTGAAGTATAATCATCATTCAAGAGGTATACTTTATATTTTTTAGG
>JAMOSE010000146.1 GCA_027063215.1 Sulfurimonas sp.
TTAATCGAGATTTTTTAGGATGCAGGGAATACCATCTTTTTCCCGCATTGCCTCAAAACTTTCAAACTCTTTGTTCATAGTCTGAGCAAAGTTGTCGATAGTTTCATGGAGTTTTTGCTGTGCTTCTTCGACAAGCTCTTGCTGTTCTTCTTGAACTTTTTTAAATTTTTGCATAATTTTCAGATAAAAAGCTCTATCTTCTGTTACAAGTAAAATATCACTCTTATTGATCCATTTTCTGACAACTTTTTTATTTATTGTAAACTCAAAGATAACATTATCACTGTTTTTTTTAGTAATAAATTTTGGTACTTTAAAGCCCATCAATTCGGGAGGATGTGTTTGTGGTTTTTTAATTATTACATAATACATACGCTAATTATACGATAATAACTCTAAAATATGGTAAACTTTTTGTATGATAAAAGGAGTTTTGTATGCGTGAACATATTTATGAGTTGGCAATAGTCGGTGCCGGACCTGCCGGAATTGCTACTGCGGTTGAGAGTTATCTGCAAGGAGTCAGGGATATAATCCTACTTGAAAAAGATGAAAATCATAATTCTACAATTCGAAAATATTACAAAGATAACAAGCGTGTGGATGTTGCATGGAAAGGTCAGAAGGTAGAACTTGATGGAAATATCTACTTTATTGATGGGACAAAAGAGACAACTTTGGATTTTTTTGATGAGCTTTTGAAAAATCACTCGGTTGAACTGCGTACGCATGTGGAAGTAACAGGTATAGAGAAAAAAGATGACTATTTTGAAGTGCATATGGCAGGTAAAAGCATTAAAGCAAAATATGTTGTCGTTACAATAGGGCGTATGGGAAAACCAAACAAACCGAGCTATAAAATTCCTCCTGCAATTCGTAAAAAAGTAAACTATACGACGGATGATTGTGGCAGTGGTGAGAAGGTTCTTGTTGTCGGTGGTGGAGACAGTGCTGTTGAGTATGCTGTTGATCTGAGTAAAAACAATGAAGTTGCAATCTGTTACAGACGTGAGACCTTTCGCCGTGCAAATCCTACCAATCAAAGAGATATTGCCAATGCCATAGCGCATAAGGAAGTGCGTCCTATTTTAGGGGTAAATATTGACGGACTTGAAGCAACAGAAGATGGAAAAATCAGAGTTCTTTTTAACGAGATAGAACCGGAGATTTTTGATCGGGTTATCTATGCGATTGGCGGGACAACACCAAGTGCTTTCTTATCGAGTTCTGGCATTAAAGAAGAAGATGGCAAGCCGGTACATAATGAATATTATGAGACAAATGTAAAAGGGCTTTTTGTTGCAGGAGATATTACACAGGAGAGTGGTGGAAGTATCGCTCTGGGCTTGAATCACGGCTATGCGATAGCATGTCATATAAAAGGGTGTTCTTAGGCTCTGTGGGAGATAATACCCTCTGGAGTATGGAGTGATATTTCAATCTCGGCTTTGAGAAATTCACTTACTTTGAGCGGTTCTTTGTCCCCAAATGCTGCAATTTTGGCACCGAGAATAATATTTTGCAGCAGGGTATGATCTGCGTTATCGGCATAAGTTCCCTGAAGTTCATCATCTACAAAAATTTTAAGACTCATAGGAATTTTTTCTTGAAGAATAGGGTATCTTTCTATGATCTCTGCTTTATCTATAAATTCTCGTGTCTCTAAAACCTCTTTGATTGAGTCATATGCCAGATCAAGAAGAAACGAACGACTCATGAAAGACTCTTTTGCTCTTTTTTTGTCTTATAGACATTGATAAGCTTAATAACAATCATAACAGAAATAACCTGAAAGAGTGCGGCAAGAATAAAAGCATAGTAGTGTAGTTTATCAATCGAGTGTGCAGAGTATGCCAGAGTAGCCATAGCTATAAGCAGCGTAAGCGGCATGGAATGCGAGAGTCCAAGGAGTATGGAGTCTATGATACCAAGATCTTTGATAAAGACAAGTGAGGCAAATACCCGCATGAAAATCATAACAAGTGTTATAACAACTGCTTTTGTTATAAGTCCGTTTATAAAAAGGGCATTCAAATCAAAAGAGCTTCCTATGTGAATAAAAAAGATAGGAATTAAAAATCCAAATCCAAAAGAGGCAAGTTTTTCTGGCAGTTCATGTTTGTGTTCAAAAAATGTCGGTATAAAGATACCCGCCAAAAAGGCTCCAAAAGCAAGTTCAAGATGCAGATAAAGCATCGCTCCGACAAGCAAGAAGAAGATCCCCATACTTAGGCGAATATCCTGTTCTTTGTTATCTTTGTGTGGCATCAGTGCAAGAGATACTTTTGGAAACCACCAAAAAAGCAGTTGCATTGAGCGAAAGATCAAAAACATAAAAAAGATAAAAGCAATCAGTGCCATTATTGTTTGAAAGAGTCCCAGCCCTATACCTGATTCAAGCGCTGCAGAAGTGATGGTTAAAATAACGATACTGACAACTTCTCCGATCCCGCCAACGGTCATAGAAAGGGTGATCCAGGATGTTTTTCCATACTCTTTTGCCAAAGAGGCAACCAGACCGACAGAGATAAGCGGCAGCAGCACCATAAAGATCTTTCCCAGATGAAACTGCATTGAAAAAGCGATGGAGAAGAGATATAAAAAGGTGAGGTAGAGCGCTACCTTTTTGATCGTGTGCAGGGGTGTTTTAAGAACATTTTTAAGGTTGATCTCGGTACCGGCAATAAACATTAGGTATAAAAAACCGAGTTCTGCAACAATTTTAAAGATATGTTCATCATGAATAAAGCCTATATATCCAAAGAGAGATCCTAAAATAATCTCAATGGGCGTTGTTGGCAATCGAAGGCTTTTGGCTAGAAAAGGAGAGAACATAATAATAAGCGATATGGTTGTAATGAGTACAATGTTATCGCTTAAGTTTTGTGTCATACTATTAGCCTGTTACACTGGTTGCTACGTCAAGTCCCAAAGAGGCTAGCATTTCGAGATCTTTGTTCATTTCACGACCGGCAGTTGTGAGGTAGTTTCCAATAACTATGGAGTTTGCACCCGCTGCAAAGATCTCATTTTGACGATCGCCAAACATTAACTCCCGTCCACCTGCAACCATAATACGCTGTGCATCAGGAAGCATTTTACGTGTCAGTTTGACAAGGTCAAGTGCTTCCTCAACAGAGAGCGGATTCGGTTGGAGCTGGAGCGCTTCATTATGGTGATAGAAGTTGATCGGTACACTTGTGGGCTTTAGTGAAGCAAGAGATTCTAGCATAGAGACTCTGTCTTCTTGTGTCTCACCAAGACCAAAAATACCCCCTGTAATGAGAACCATTCCCGCTTTATTTACATTTTGGCAAGTCTCATAACGCTCACTCCATGGGTGTGTTGTACAGATTTGCGGATAAAAAGTTTCACTTGTTTCAAGGTTATGGTTGTAGGCTTTTATACCGGCACTTTTGAGCGTTAGAAGCTGATCGAGTGTTGCTGTACCATTGCAGGCGATCAGACGCAACTCGGGTGCAACTTTTTGTACAGCCTCAGCTACTTCACAGACAAAAGTAACTGTTTTGTCATTAAGTCCTTTATCTGCAGTCACAAGACAAAAGCCAAGAGCTCCGGCATCACGAGCAGCAACAGCTTCTTCTTGAATGTTCTTTATAGGTTTTTGTTTATAGCGATCGATATCTGCTTTGTAGCGTACACTCTGTGAGCAAAATTTACAATCCTCTTTACATGTACCACTGTTGATATTACAGATAGAACATAAAAATATCTTTTCACTCACGATTTATTCCTTGTAAATTGATAACTTTTTTGGAGTAAAAACTCCTTTTTTTTCTTTCTTGTATAGTAGTCTACTATAAATTCGTTTGCTTTTACTTCAAGCATGGCACACTCAGAGAACGCTTTGTTTCTGGCGCAGATCTCTCCGGGGTTTAAATAGAGCGATCCGCCTTTAAAAGCAACTTCAAATTCATGCGTATGGCCAAAGATGATAACCTCTGCATCCGGTGTCATATAAAAAGGGAGGTGCATCAGTTTAAACTTAGTATCTGCAAGTTTAAAGTAGTAGGGTTCTTGTACCAGATTATACGCATTATGGTAATGCACAAGGTGTGCATCATTATTTCCATAGACGGCAATATATCTCTTGCCACAGTTTGCAAGCAGTTCCAGCATTTCAACTTCAACAATATCACCTGCATGAATAATAAACTCTGCCCCTTTTTCAATAAGAAAATCAAGTGCCTTTTTCGCCTTGTTTACTTTTGAATGGCTGTCTGATAAAACACCTATTTTCA
>JAMOSE010000147.1 GCA_027063215.1 Sulfurimonas sp.
TTTTTGCTCGTCTATCTCTTCTCTTGGAGTGCGGGCTTTACATTTGACACACTCGTAAACCTCTTTGTTTCGGTATGTACGAGGCGCTAAGACACCAGAACATCCCTTCTCTTTACACTTAATGGTAGTTGGCTCAAATTTTGAGATAAATTTACAATCAGGATAGTTTTCACAGCCCCAAAATGGTCCACGTCGTGAATTTTTGAGGCTGATTTTACCACCACAATCAGGACATGGAGTCTCACTTACTTTTTCTTCTACATTAATGCTTTTTGTATTTTTACAATCAGGGTAGTTGGAACAGGCTAAAAACTGACCGTTACGACCATTTTTGATGATCATATCTGCACCACATTTTTCACATTTGTCATCACTTGTCTGCTCTTTTTTCTCTACAACATTCCCCTCTTCATCACACTGTTCTGTGTACTTACACTTAGGAAAACCGCTACAGGCGATAAACTGACCAAAACGTCCGGAGCGTAAAAGAAGTTCTGATCCACACTTAGGGCAGTTACGACCAAGTGGTTTGGCAACTTTAAGAGAGACGATCTTCTCTTTTCCCTCTTCGATCTGTTTCATAAACTCTTCATAGAAGTCAATTAAAAGTTTTTGCCAATCTTCTTTGCCCTCAGCGATCTCATCGAGTTTTTCTTCCATTGTTGCGGTAAAGTTGATATCTACAATGTTAGGGAAGTGCTTCTCTAAGATCTCTGTAACAGTAAACGCAATCTCAGTCGGGATGATCTGCTTCTTTTCAATCGTTACATAGGTACGACTTGAGAGTGTAGCGATGGTCGGTGCATAGGTTGAAGGACGTCCGACGCCTTCGCTTTCAAGTTTCTTGATAAGACTGGCCTCAGAGTAACGAGAAGGTGGTTCTGTAAAATGTTGCTCTGGTTTAATGCTCTGTATTTCAGCTTTGTCACCCTCTTTGAGTGTTGGGAGCAGCTTGTCCTTGTCTTCTGCACCGGTTACTGCATAAAAACCGTCAAAAATAAGCTTTCTGCCACTTGCACGGTATTCATTCTCATTGCCTCTGAAGATAATGCTTTGTTGCTCAAAAAGTGCATCTTCCATCTGACATGCCATAAAACGCTCATAGATAAGACGATAGAGTTTGATCTCATCTGGTTTGAGGTACTTCACTGCTACTTCTGGAGTAAACTGCAGCATTGTAGGGCGGATAGCCTCATGCGCCTCTTGTGCCCCTTTTGCTTTTTTTGTATAGACTTTTGGCTCTTTTGGCAGGTATTTCGTACCAAAACGGTTCTCTATAACGCCACGAACAGCACCAACTGCTTCTTGAGCCAGATTGAGTGAGTCGGTTCTCATGTAGGTAATCACCCCTGAAGTTCCATCTGGAGTTTTTACTCCTTCATAGAGAGTTTGGGCGATCATCATTGTTTTTTTCGGCGTAAATCCAAGCTTGCTTGATGCAGTCTGTTGGAGTGTTGAGGTCATAAATGGCGGTGGTGTTGCAGATTTACGTTGTTTTGTCTCAATTTTAGCGATTGTAAAATTATCTGCTTTGACACTTGCTGTAATTGCCTCTGCCTGCTCTTTATTCTCAATGGTGAGTTTTGTGATCTTTTGATCTTTGTGTTTTATAAGATTGGCATCAATATTTGTTTTAAAAACAGTATCGATTGACCAGTACTCTTGGGGAACAAAGGCTTTGATCTCACGTTCACGATCGACTACGAGTTTGAGGGTAGAGGATTGAACACGACCGCCTGAGAGCCCTTTTTGGATCTTGGATGCTAAAAGCGGAGAGAGTTTATACCCTACTATACGATCAAGCAGACGACGAGCCTGTTGGGCATTAACCATCTTCATATCTATCTTGCGAGCCGACTCTAGTGCATGTTTAATGGCACCTTTTGTGATCTCATGAAAGACGATACGTGGTAGAGTCTCTGGATCTTTTTTGATGGCATGGGCGATATGCCAGCCTATCGCTTCTCCTTCGCGGTCCTCATCGGTTGCGATATAGATAGTATCAGCTTTTTTTGCTTTTTCACGTATCTCTTTTACGGTTGGTGCATTCTCTTTTGCTACGGAGTATTTTGGCACAATCTCATGTTTTTCTTCATCTATGGTGATTCCAAAACGAGATTTTGGCAGGTCTCGGATATGTCCTTTTGATGCGATAACATCATAACCTTTACCTAAAAAGTTCTTGATAGTACGGGCTTTTGCCGGTGATTCGACGATAATTAAATTCAAGATAGTTTTCCCATATATAGTATAGTATTCTGTTTTTCGATTTTGGAAGTGTATCTAAAAAAGTTAAAATTAGGAAAAATTAGCATTTTAGTTGTAAACACAATTCTTTTTGTATTTTTGAAAAACTCTCATTTTTTAGTGATGCTATAAACCTTGATCCCAAGATAAGGCTACTGTCAACTGCTGTTAGTTTTGGAACAACAACTACAGACTCTTTTTTGAGACTACCATCTTTGATATCTTCATTTGTAATGACAATACCTTCTCTTTGTAGGTTGGATGTAAGAGGTAGTACAAGAACATCATCTTTGCTGATATTTTGAAAAAGTAAGACAGGACGACCTTTTGCTTTTGTAAAATTGGAATAGGGCATTGTAATGTAATAGATGCCTCCTACCATTGTGAGTAGTCCTCATCTTCATCATCAAAATCATTGTTAGAGAGACCAATGGCAATTTTACCAAAGTTATCTAACTCTTGATCGCTCCAGTATGACCAAAGGTCATCTTGCTGTTGTAGTTTTTTGTACTTTTCATAGTCCATTACAACAACAAAAGGTTTTTCTCTTTTGGTGATAAGGAGATCTTCTCTGAGTGCTTCTTGAAGTCTTGTTGAGTTTTGTTTAATTTCTGTGGCAGATATTGTTTGCATCTTATAGCCTTTTTGTTTATTTAGGTCATTATAGCTCTTTTTATATTTGTTTGTCAAAAAAAAATATAAAAAAATTTGCAAATTTTCTAAAGTTATTTTTTTGTGTGACGATATTATTAACATCTAGGGCAAGGAAGCTCAAAGATATAAAAAACCAAGGGTGATACGCCCTTCCATAGAAAAGGATTTATTATGGGATTTAGAATAAATACAAACGTTGCGGCAATGAACGCGCATACAAATGCGTCAATTAATAATCGTAATATGAACAATTCACTTGAAAAATTATCAAGTGGGTTAAGAATTAATAAAGCGGCAGATGATGCTTCTGGTCTTGCTATTGCAGATAGTTTACGTTCACAAGCAAGTGGGCTTGGACAAGCGATTGCAAATGCAAATGATGGTATAGGGATTATCCAAATTGCAGATAAAGC
>JAMOSE010000148.1 GCA_027063215.1 Sulfurimonas sp.
GTCTTATGGATGCAAATCAAGAGATTACAGATACACATCAAAAAAGTATTGCCGATACGGAAAACTCAAAAATCATTAAAGATGAGGCTTATAACTCCAAAGACCTCACGCACAATCAAATTGAAACAATGCAAAATACAAAAGATGCAATCAATAACATCAAAGTTAAAGTTGAAACTATTGAAGCATCAACGAACGCTCTTGTGAATGAAATAGCACAGATTTAAAACTCTATTTAGTTAAATTTTTCCATACATTTCATTAAAAAAGTTTAGTGCATACCTATCACTCATGCTTGCAATATAATCAGCTACTACACGATGTTTATTGCGTGTTTGAAGCTGTTGATAATAAAATTTTGGAAGCATCTTCTCTTCTTCCATTAAACCTTTATAAAGTCCTTTGACAGCCTGTTTACCCGCATACATCCGTCGCATAATATTGTTATGTTGATACATTTTATGAAAAAGCAGTTTTTTAAGCTTTTTAATCTTTGTCTCTAATGCTTTGTCAAAACCAATAGGCATCTCTACTTTATCAGCTATTCTCTCCTTGGAGTAATCTAAAAGTGAATAGACAAGATGATTAATAAGATGTGAGCTAAAACGGTAGCGAAACATCTCATCATTTGCATCTGTTACCCCTTCAGCTTCTACTTTTTGCAATATCTCTACGGCCAATTCACTCTCTTGCAGATCTACAAAGCTTATCAACCCGGAATTTACTCCATCATCAATATCATGGCTTATATAGGCTATCTCATCAGCACGATCAACAATCATTGCCTCATAACTCGGATGTTTATTCAAATCAAACTGCTCATCAATAACTTTTGGAAGAAAAGATTTGTTATAAGGGTAAGAGTGTTTTAAAATTCCCTCTAATGTGGCAAAAGTAAGATTTAATCCATCAAACTCTTTATATCGCTTTTCAAGCTTTGTTACAACACGAAAACTCTGAAAATTATGTTCAAATCCATTTTTAAAACCATCATCTTTTAAACATTCATCAAGTGTATCTCCTCCTACATGTCCAAAAGGAGTATGTCCAAGATCATGTGCAAGAGCTATGGCTTCTGAAAGCGACTCATTGAGTCCAAGTTGGTTCGTAATAGATCTGGCAATTTGTGATACTTCTATGGAGTGGGTAAGGCGTGTACGAAAAAAATCACCTTCATGATTTAAAAAAACCTGTGTCTTATACTCAAGTTTTCTAAAAGATCCTGAGTGAATAATTCTGTCCCGATCACGGGCGTAAGGATTACGAAAATCCTTATCTATTTTATAAAATCGCTCGTGTGGCTGCATTATGCTTTTTTAATAAACTCTGTTTTAAGATAGATCTTTGTACCATTTACACGACCCTCTACATGATCATCCATATCATTTGGCAATGCAATTCTTGTCACTGTTGTACCACGTTTAGCAGTAAATCCGGCACCTTTTACATCAAGGTCTTTTAAGATCACAATAGAGTCTCCCGCATGCAATTCAACGCCATTTGCATCACGAAATACTACTTTGTTTGCCTCTGCATTGATCGCCTGCTCAGCTAACTTCAGTTCATCTTCTTCAAGATACATCATATCGATCATATCGCTACGACCAAGCTTATTCCATAAGATATAAGCCATTACTTTTACAGCCGGTACCTCCGACCACATTGCATCATTTAAACAATTAAAATGTGTCTCATCAAGTTCACCGCTTTCGATCTGTGTTTTACAATTTTTACACACATAAATGCTTTGCTCTTCACTGCCATCACTGATCGGTAACTCCATTAACACTACATCTTCACTGCTTCCACATAATTCACATACTTCACTTCTAGCCATTTTTATTCTCCTTTTTCTCTGCTAAATTCAATATCTTTTTTCGATACTTTTTTCTCATCTACAACTTTGTTAAAGGCTTTATCTGCCTCTTTCTCATTATAATCCCGACACTCTTGTGGTATCTGCGGATGTGATGGATCATTCATCATCTGATCACACATTGCCGCAGATATCTTTACATGCGAACAAGCACTAAAACCTACTATGGCAAAAAGAGCCAATACTGTTTTTATCATTATTTTTCCTATTTCTCTTTGATAATTAAATCAAGATATTTTTTAGGAGTTACTTTTATCATCTCCTGTGCAAGCCATCGGATCTGAAAATATGCTGCACCGCTATCGCGAAGAGTAAAATAGTTTTTTAGACTTCTTAAATTAAAAGTTACTACCATATCTACTTTGACATTATCTGTAATAATATGTTTAAATGCATCGCCAACATTGCGTTTTTTCTTTCCTGCCTGCAGTGCATCATAGAGTTCTTGTGGCTTACCAGCCAACGCTTCTAAAAGTGCAAGAGAACTTTTGGCAACGGCAATTGCATGAAAATCTTGCACTTTTTGTCTCTGAAACTCCAACTTATCATACATCGTACCAATTTCAAGGCGATTATACTCTTTATCTGCTGTAACAAACATATCATACGCTTCTACAGTATCAATAAAAAAGTTTTTATCCCCTCCGTAATGTGCAGCAACAAATGCATTTATTATTCCACTCATTGTATAGCGAGTCGATCGAACAGAGATAGCCTGAATGCGATGTCTTGCATGCTCTTGTAAAACCCCGCGTGATGTTCCGCGTATAAGATAAGACAAATTTGCATGTTCTAAAATAGAATGATGAAAATAGGTCCATGCCAAATCTTCAAGCAAAGCAGAATCTTCTATATCATTGAGAACACTACACATATCTTGATTTGGAACTGTATCTTCCAATGCTTGAATAACACTGTTTTCACTGTTAGCAAAACTATCATAACAGGTTCTTGCTGCTGTTTCAGCAACTCCAATACCTGTATCTTGAAGCAGTATTACTGTTGGTTTTGTATACTGCATACCATAAACAACTTCTTGCACACTAGACCCTTTTTTAACTTATTTTTGAACACCATTCAAAATAGGAACAAAATCACAATCTTCAAGCTTTTCTTCTGTAATTTTTCCTCTCTCTTTTATAAAACGAGTAATCACCTGTTGACCATTTGTCTCAATCGGTGCAACCAAAATACCACCATCCACCAACTGATCAAAAAGTTTTTGAGGAATTGATTTTGCAGTGGCAGAGAAAAGAATTCTATCATAAGGAGCATACTGAATCCAACCGTTTTGTCCATCATCTGTACGTGTATGCACATTATTGATACCAAGCTGACGAAAACGCTTTTTTGCTTCAAGAATAAGTGGTTCTATGCGCTCAATTGTAAAAACACCACGAAAAAGATGCGAAAGCACAGCTGCTTGATACCCGCTGCCACAACCAATCTCTAAAACCCTGTCTGCTCCACGAGGAAAAAGATACTCTGTCATTTTTGCAACAGTAAGTGGCGAACTTATATACTGATCCGCCCCTATCGGCAATGCATCAATTTTATAAGCATTATGTCGAAAACCACTAGGAACAAATGCTTCTCTGTCTGTCTTTGCTATTGCCTCTTTTACTTCAGGAGTAAGTCCTCCAAAGCGTCTGTCACACTCCTCAGCCAACTTTGCTGTTTTTGTTGCTGTTATTCTGTCCAAATTACTTTTTTCCTACCAAATTTTATCTAATGATTATACCATAGAGCTGCTAAATTTAATTCCTACATCCATATAGCGTCGCATACAATCGATCTCTTTTTGCTTATAAGCAAGAGACAAACATCCTCTCTCCCCATTACGCTTGGCTTCACCCTGTGGATTGACAATTCCACTTTGTGCCGTACACTCTTCATTTTGAGAGTCACTTGCTACAACATAACACTGGTTTGTAAGAGCAAGAGCCTGTGTAAAGATTTTAAAGTGTTCTGTTCGTAAAACTCCCCACCATGCAGGTACGGCTATAACATCTGCTCCCTCACTTTTACACCAGAGTTCTTTAAAACGCAATTCAAAACAGATAAAAACAGCTATCTTGATACCGGCAACTTCAACTATTTTAAAATCCTCAACATTTCCTTCTTCTATATATTTATGCTCATCTCCAAAACGAAAAAGTTTTGCCTTTGCCCGTTCATAAACCACTTCACCATTATAAAAAATCTTAGCAAAGTTATAGACTTTATTATTTCGCTCTTCTAAAATAGTAAGAATAATAATTTTATCAAGAGATCGTGCTTTGATCTCTTTTATGGCATAAGGTGCAAATGCAAGCATCTTTTGCATATTAGCATAGTCATATGCTGTTAAGCAGACCTCTGGAGCTACAATCAGACTTTTGCTCTGTGTTGCTTCAATAGCCTCTAAAAGAACCTGTAAATTCTCTTCATAATCACTCCCTGTCTTAAACAAAAGAGAACAGAGTTTATAACTGTTTTTCTCATCGCTCAATACCCACCTCCAAAATAAAATTCAATATTTGCCTGTAAAATATAATTTGCTTTGTAATCATGTTTTTTGTGAAAACTCAAAATTGGTTGAATCTCATATAGTATCCACTTTCTGTAAATTTGCTCTCTCCAGTTAAAAGCTGTTGCATATTCATAAATGCCAGGATATTTTGAAGATCCATCTTTATACTGTGTATTTCCATGTAAATACTCACCAAAAGAGTACCCTCTTCTTTTTGAGAGGGAGTGATAGTATGTAATATGCGATCCATAATCCATACCTGCATGTTTTTGCTCTGTTGATCTATGTATTCCAATACGTAAGAGTTCTTGCGTGTTATATTTATGATCAAAATAGATATTTGTCTCTTCAGAAAAGATATTTTTTGAGGTATATTCAAAAAGCTGTTGCGGCTCTATTTTCCATGCCCCACTGTAATATTTTTTAGAGTAGATAGCTTGAGCAAAAAGTTCTGTACTTCGAATTCCAATGGAGTACTTGGATTCAACAGCATGTTTCAAAGTAGCAAAAAAGTTAATACCTACAGCAACAGCATTTTGCTGTGTATATTCTTGAGTGCTATCTTTGAGATAGTTATTACTCTGATTATCTATAAAGAGTTTAAAAGCTTCATTTAAACTTCGAAGTGGGAGCTGTGCACGAATATGAAAATTGAGCGTTCTTGGATCTTTGGAAGCAAAACTATTTGTAAAACGTAAACGGATATATGCTTTTTTTGTAGTATTGATATATTTTTTATTTTGAAAAAAACGATCAATACGCTCATTTTTTTCATTTGTTTTTGTAGTATTTGCGTTTAAAAGATGCTCTTGTACTCTTTGATCAATGGTAGTTCCTAACTCTGTAACAAGCTCTGAAAGTTTCGCATGCCCTTGATCTATATAATTTGATTGCGCTGTTGCTAGAATCTCTATAAAAAACAGCAAACAGATATATTTTAGCATACAAAAACTTTACATTAAAAAATAATGATTTTTTTTAAAAATCATCATCAAAAGAGAGACTTCCTTTTGAATAATTTGTTACAGTACCTTCAAAAAAGTTTGTTTTTTGATCATTAAATTTTGCAAAGTCATCAACCCATTTGATAGGATTAGAGACATTATAGAGTTTATCAAAACCAACAGAAGCAAGTCTGTCATCTGCAAGATATTTTATATATTGATCAAGGATCTCATCTGTAAGCCCCAGAATCTGCCCTTGTGTAATATACTTACCCCAACCACTTTCAAGCTCCACAGCCTTTTTAAACATTTCGATAACATCTGCTTTTAACTCTTCTGTAAAGAGATCTGCACGCTCTTTTCGAAGTGTATTGATAAGATTTTGAAAAAGTACAAGGTGTGTTACCTCGTCACGCTGAATAAAACGAATCATCTGTGCAGATCCGAGCATCTTACCTGAACGTGCCAATGTATAGATATAGGTAAAACCACTGTAAAAATAGATACCTTCAAGGATCTGATTTGCAAAACAGGCTTTTAAAAAGTTCTCATCCGTAGGATTACTTGCCAACTCCTGATAGACTGCAGCTATTGCATCATTTTTATGTTTTAGCATCATATCTCTACGCCATAGATCATAAATTTCTGCTGAATTTGTTGAGATAGAATCAACCATAACAGCATAACTTTGCGAATGAAGTGCCTCCTCAAACGATTGACGTACCAAAATAAGATTGATCTCCGGTGATGTAACATAAGGGTTTACATTGTCAATAAGATTGTTTGTCTGCAGTGAGTCCATAAAAATCAGCTGTGAAAGAGCTTTGTCATACGCTGTTTTTTCTGCATCTGTCAGATTTTTATAATCATTGACATCCCGTGTCATATCAACCTCTTTTGGGAACCATGTATTGTTTAACATCATCTCCCAAAGGTTATATGCCCATTGATATTTTATGTTGTTGAGCTCAAAGATACCTGTTGGATTTCCACCAAAAACTTTTCTGTCATTTACACTTTCAGTTGAATCAGGATTGTATATCTGTTTTCTTTTCATGCTATGTGGCTCCATCTAATATTAAGTATATGATTATAACCATCTATATATAAAAATTTGATAAGATACCTTTATGAATTTTAAACCATCTTTTGTACTTAAAAACTGTCATGTTCAAACTGTTTACGCATCTCTTTTTAGAAAAAAAATAGAACTTGATTTTGAAATAGAAAAATTTATTCTCAGTGACAATGATTTTATTGAAGCCTATTGGCATAAAACAGCTTCACATAATGCAAATACACCTATAATAATTTTATTTCATGGTTTAGCCGGATCATATAAATCACCTTATATTCAAGGGATTATGCAAGCAGCACAAAAAGCTGGTTTTACATCTGTTTTAATGCATTTTCGTGGATGCTCAGGCAAGGACAACCTCAAAGCAAGATCCTATCACAGCGGAGATACACAAGATGCTCTGGAATTTATACGATCAGTAAAAAAACGCTATCCTCATGCAAAGCTTTTTGGTGTAGGTTACTCACTTGGAGCAAATATGCTTTTAAAACTTCTTGGAGAAGAAAAAGAAAAGGTCCTTTTAGATGCAGCAGTAGCTGTTTCAGCCCCAATGCTGCTGGATCGTTGTGCAGACAGAATGAACAAAGGTTTTTCTCGTTTTTATCAAAAACGATTGTTAAAAGATCTCCAAATAGCTTTAGATAAAAAGTATGACACACATCCTATGCAAGATCTTATCAAGCTCTCAAGAAAAAATATTAAAAAATTAAACAACTTTTGGAAGTTTGATGAAGCCTATACAGCAAAAATTAACGGCTTTGCATCTGCTAAAGATTACTATACAAAAAGTAGTTCCAAACAGTATCTTAAAACCATTGCAATCCCTACACTTATTATCCATGCAAAAGATGATCCGTTTATGACTCCTGAAGTTCTTCCCACACAAGAAGAGATCTCTGATACAGTTGTGTTAAATATACTAAATCATGGTGGACATGTCGGATTTATTTCAGGAAATCTCTTTCAACCACACTATTGGCTTGAAACACGTATAATTGATTTTTTTCTCTCACTCTTAAGAATCAAATAAAAGCAAAAAGATAAGAAAGAATCTACAGTTTTATAAAAAACTGTAGATATAAAATTTATTTTGTTTTACGAGAGTGACGTTTTCTTTCATTTTCTGTAAGATATTTTTTACGAATACGAATGTTTTGTGGAGTAACTTCAAGAAGTTCATCATCTTCGATCCACTCTAAAGCACGCTCTAGTG
>JAMOSE010000149.1 GCA_027063215.1 Sulfurimonas sp.
TAGCATTTTTATAATTTTGGGCAATTATACCAAAAATGTACTTTGTTCTTATTAATTTTTACACAACTGTGGTTTAAAGTTTAATATTAGAAGCCAAACAACCGCTAAGTCAATCATAACATCTGCAAAATTAAAGACTGCAAAATTAAATCCGCAATGCCAATAGACCATATCCACAACACCCTCATGAATAAAACGATCATAAATATTTGAAAAAGCTCCTCCAAGAAGAATACCAATAGGGAAAGCATAGCAAATCTTATTCATATAGATAACATAAGCCAATACACCAAATACTAAAACCAATTGAATATATTTAAGATACTCCTGTAAAAAAGCAAACATTGAAAAAGCAACACCTTTGTTATATACAAGAATTAAATCTATACATTGTGTATAGTAACGAAAACCATCCACAAACAAAGATTTAATATTCTGATCTATTACAAATATACCCGCAAGTGCAAAAAATAATATTGCCAATAGTCGTAATGTATGATTAGTCATTGAGTGCTTTTTTAAAAAAACTTACTAATTCATCCATTTTTGTATGCATCAATTTGGCATCCTTGGCTTCAAGCAGTAGGCGTAATTTATTTTCCGTTCCTGAATATCTAATAAGATGACGCATATCACATGACTCAATTTTTGAAAGTAAAGCAGACAATCCATCAAGTGTATCTAAGGGTTTTTTTACCTGCACATTAACATTTACCAAAGTTTGAGGATAAAGTGAAAAAGGACGTAAAACTGCCGAAGCAGATTTTTCTTTGGCAATAATTAAAGAGAGTACTTGCAATGCAGCAACGAGACCATCTCCCGTTTTTGCAAAATCATGCATTATAATATGCCCACTCTGCTCACCACCAAAGTTGATCCCTTTCTCTTTCATCACCTCAAGTACATTTTTATCACCAACATCACAACGATAAAGATTTAATCCATGCTCTTGCAGATAATCTCCAAGTGCTGCATTGCTCATAACAGTAGCAACAATACCTTTGCCTTTTAACATATTTTGCTCATGAAGATAAACACCAAGCGCACCTAAAAGTTGATCTCCATCAACCATCTCCCCTTTTTCATCCACAACAACCAATCTATCCGCATCCCCATCTAAAGCAATTCCAAGATCAGCACGATATTTTATAACATTATTGCAAAGCTCTTTTGTATGCAATGCACCACACCCTTCATTGATATTAAAACCATCAGGCTTGTCATGCAATACTATTACTTCCGCACCTAACTCTTCTAAGACGGTAGGACCAACTTTATACGCTGCTCCATTTGCAGTATCTAACACTATACGCATTCCTTGAAGAGTCATATTTACAGGAAATGAATTTTTCAGCTGTACGATATAACGACCAATAACATCATCAATTCTTTTTGCTTTTCCTATCTTTTTACCCATTGCCTGCGATTCATGAAGTTTTTCTTCATCATTATAGATAGATTCTATCTCTGCTTCAACACTTGATGGAAATTTATTTCCATGTGCATCAAAAAGCTTTATCCCGTTATCTTCAAAAGAGTTATGTGAAGCTGAAATCATTATACCTGCATCACAACGCACATTTTCTGTAATAAAAGCGATAGCAGGTGTCGGCATTGGACCTACTTGAACCACATCATAGCCAACAGCGGTTAAACCACTTACAATGGCATTTTCAATCATATATCCACTTCTGCGTGTGTCTTTTCCTACAAGTATTTTTTTTGTTACAACACTCTTATGTAAATAGATACCAAGAGCCATAGCAACTTTCATTGCCATCTCTGCAGTTAAAAATTTTCCAGCTTCACCACGAACACCATCTGTTCCAAATAACTTCATTCTATCCCCAATAACATATCCAAATTATTTTTATTGCTATTTTAAGT
This sequence comes from Sulfurimonas sp., assembly GCA_027063215.1. GTDB lineage: Bacteria > Campylobacterota > Campylobacteria > Campylobacterales > Sulfurimonadaceae > Sulfurimonas. The sequence continues at coordinate 1,888 of JAMOSE010000149.1, forward strand.
GCCAGATCATAATAAATGTCATATTTAACAATTTTTAAAAGGTTTAGTTTCAAGGCGAACTTTTGTTGATGATACGAGTATCATTAAGGAAAGTTCAACGTAGAAAATGAGCCTTTTAAAAGTTGCCCTTCGGGTGAAAAGAGAAGTCACAAGCTGACTGCGTTAAAAGTTCTTAAAACTACCAGTAGTTCTTTCAAACTTTTGCCTTGCATCTTATAACTTCTCTTTTCATTAAATTATGACATTTATTATGATCTGGCACTTATAACGCAAATTTGGCATATTTTACCACTCTTTAACTTAATTTTAATTATTTTTAAGGTAATATTGCGCACTTAAATTCCAAAAAGGACACATTAATATGGCAAATCACAAGTCATCAATTAAGAGAATTCGCCAGACTATCGTTCGTACAGAACGTAATCGTTTCTATAGAACTCGTCTTAAAAATATTGTAAAAGCAGTACGTTCAGCAATCGAAGCTGGTAACAAAGAAGAAGCACAAGCAGCATTCAAAATCGCTAACAAACAAATTCATAAATTTGTTAGTAAAGGTATCCTTAAAAAAGAGACTGCCGCTAGAAAAGTAAGCCGTCTTCACAAAGCTGTAAACGCACTGTAAGGCTAACAGTATAATGTTAGCAGATAAACTTACCCCGTTTATCAACCGCTATAATGAGCTTAGCGAACTGCTAAGCTCACCTGATATCACCTCTGACATCAAAAAGATGACAGAACTCTCCAAAGAACAATCTTCTCTCTTACCAATTGTTGAAAAAGCAAAAGAGTATAAAACACTTATTCAAGAGATTAGCGAATCAAAAGAGATGCTAAGCGATCCTGAAATGAGTGATATGGCAAAAGAGGAGCTCAAAGAGCTAGAACCTCAAGTATCGCAACTTGAAGAAGATATTAAAATGCTTCTGCTTCCAAAAGATCCGAATGATGATCGTAATATTATCGTTGAGCTTCGTGCCGGAGCTGGTGGTGATGAAGCAGCGATCTTTGTAGGCGATCTTTTTGGTGCCTATACTCGCTATGCTGATCTCAAAGGTTGGAAAATTGAAATCATGAGCACATCACCAAGTGATGCAGGTGGTTACAAAGAAGTTATTGCTCTCATCAAAGGTGAACAGGTTTACAGTCGGTTGAAATATGAAGGAGGAACACACAGAGTACAGCGTGTTCCTCAAACAGAAAGCCAAGGGCGTGTCCATACATCAGCTATTACAGTTGCTGTTATGCCTGAGGTTGATGATGTTGAGATCGAAATTAATGAAAATGATCTTAAAATTGATGTTATGCGATCGAGTGGTTGTGGTGGACAATCAGTAAATACTACCGATTCAGCGGTTCGTATCACACACTTGCCTTCAGGCATTGTAGTAACAAACCAGGATCAAAAATCGCAACATAAAAACCGTGAAAAAGCTATGAAAGTCTTAAAAGCTCGTCTTTTTGATCTTCAAATGCAAGAACAACAATCAGAAAATGCTGCAGAACGTGCAGCACAGGTTGGAACAGGTGATCGAAGTGGTCGTATTCGAACATACAACTACCCGCAAAACCGTATTTCAGATCACAGAATTAACTTAACGCTCTATCGTCTTAACGAAATTATGAGTGGTGGTCTTCTTGATGAGATCATTGAACCGCTTATTGCTGATCATCAAGCAAAAATTGTAGAAGCTGCAGGACTCTAAGTCCTACACCTCTCTACATAAAACCTAAACTTCCCACTCCGTTTCAAAAGTTTTTTTCACACGCCCTTTAAAAGTAATCGTTCTTTCATTCATCCCAATATAAAGCGTATCACCACTTGTAGGATAGACTTCAATATTGTTTTTTACTTTGCCCTCTTTATAAGCTCTGTAAAAACAGGCTGACATTCCTGTTCCACAAGCAAGCGTTTCGTCCTCAACACCACGCTCATAAGTTCTCACACGCAAGTTTCCGTCACTTTGCACCTGCATAACATTCACATTGGCATTATAAATATAACGAAGCTCTCGTGCCTCTTCAATATCAAACTCTTCTATAGTGTCACTAAAACGAACTAAATGAGGAACACCGGTATTTATAAGCCACCAAGACTTTCCATTAAACTCTATAGTATCATCTAAAATCTCAGGAGGCGTTAGCTCTGAAAGTACCATCCCGCTTTTTGGAGTATTTTGTGTTACTTCCGCATGAATAACACCCGCACCTGTTAAAAAGTCCATCTTTGCAGGAGCAAGATCATTATTAAAAGCATAATGTGCACAGGCACGACTCCCGTTCCCACACATATCTGCATGACTTCCATCAGAGTTATAAAATTCCCACTCAAAATCATATTCTAAGTGAGGTACAATCACAATAAGTCCATCAGCGCCAACGCCCTCTTGACGATGACAAAGCTCACGAGCTAACACACTTCTATTTTGTTTGTTAGTATCATGAAATATAACAAAATCATTTCCATTGGCACTGTATTTTGCAACTCTCATCATTAGCTCCTATTTATTATATATCTTTTTAATCTTCTCTACAAAAAGCTCTACCTCATTTTGAAGATGCTTGAGGTTTTTAGAGTTATCAATCACCCATGTTGCACGATCACGTTTTTCATCAATGGGAAGTTGCGAAGCAATACGTTTGAGCGACTCCTCTTTAGAGTAGCCGTTTCTTTTCATAAATCGTTCAAGCTGAATCTCTTGTGGGGTATAAACAACAACACTCTCTTTTATAGGATAATTGCTATTTTCAAAAAAGAGAGGAATATCAATAAGATAAGGGAATTTAAAAGTGTCTTGTTTTTCACTCTGCTGTTGGATCTCTGCTTTTATCTTTGGATGCAGATACTCTTCGAGCTTTTTCTTTGCATTTTCATGAGAAAAAATAAAAGAACCGAGTTTAGCGCGATCAACTTTTGCATTGGTAATATACTCAGTTCCAAAAGTCTCAGCTACCCATTGCACAGAGTTATCTAAAATTTTATGGGAAATACTATCTGCATCAATAACCCGCATTCCATTGAGTGCAAGCAATGATGCAACAGTACTTTTTCCTGTCGCAATAGATCCCGTCAGTGCGATAGCATACTCATAAGCCATTAGTTTTTAATAATACCCTTATAAGCTCTACGAACATTATTCCCCATAGCAAATGCAGCAGGATGCACATCTGAGTTATAGTACTCTAAATTATCAAGCATATCAGCACGCTGCAAAATAATATCTGCCGTTGGATGATACTCTTTAGAAGCTAAAAGTGCCATTTCACAGTTTCCAAGTTGATACGGCATTACAATTTTTGCATATTTACCTAAAATACTCATTAATGTTTTATTTTCATCTTCATTTTCAAGTGCGCTTATTGGCATAACAACAAGCCCTTTGTCATTTAAAACACGATTTATATGTGCCAAAACTGCAGCATCACGCTCAAGCTCACAGATAACGACATCATATGCACCATCTTGCACTTCACGTAAAGCATTTGCATCTGCTGAAATTACATCACAACTGATATCATCAATATGTTTTTGAACTTCTCCAACTAAAGATGCTGCATCGCTACTGATAATGAGTACATTATTTGGCTCTTTGTGTGTACAGAGTGGTACTTGCACCATCATTTCATTGTATCTATAATCTTTCATTATTTCTTTTCCTTAATTCTAATAAACTTATTAAGAAAAAAAAACATTTTTCATTCTCTTAATAAGTTATCAGGATTTTATCCACTTTTGGATTAATTTTACTTAATTATAGATATAATTGCAACAAATTAATATAAATCTAAAGGTATCGAAATGGATTTTAATAAAATCAGAAAATTTTGTAGAGTTTTTCGTATTATTTTAGGAATTGCTCTTATCGCTGCTGGTATTGTAACTGGCATTGTTTGGTTCTATCTGGGTGTTATTCCACTTATTGCAGGCATTGCGAACTTCTGCCCTCTCTGTATAATCACAAAAAAATGTGATCTACCTCAAAATCAGGAATAATCATGAGTCAAATATCTTATAAAGATGCCGGTGTCGATATAGATGCGGGTAACAATTTTGTTGAAAATATCAAACCTTTAGTAAAAAGTACAAAAGTTCCAGGTGTTCTAGGTGGTATCGGTTCCTTTGCAGGTGCATTTGAACTGCCTACCGGTTTTAAAGAACCTGTTATGCTTGCAGCAACAGATGGTGTCGGTACAAAACTCAAACTTGCCATCGATAGTGGTATTCATAATACTGTAGGTATTGATCTTGTTGCTATGTGTGTCAATGATTTGATATGTAACTTTGGAACACCGAGTTTCTTTCTTGATTACTATGCAACAGGTAAACTTGATGTAAATATTGCAACAAATGTTGTTGCAGGTATTGCAGAGGGTTGTATAAGAAGCGAATGTGCACTTATTGGTGGTGAAACTGCTGAGATGCCGGGAATGTACAGTGAAGATGATTATGACTTGGCTGGCTTTGCTGTAGGTGTTGCAGAAAAATCTGAAATGGACAGAGTAAGTCTTGTTCGTCCCGGACATAAACTCATTGCTCTTCCATCTTCAGGTCTGCACTCAAACGGTTTTTCACTCGCACGTAAAGTTCTTTTTGAAAAGATGAAAATGAACTTTGATGATGATTTTAACGGTAAGCCATTAATTGAAACACTGCTTGAGCCTACAAACATCTATGTAAAAACTTTTAAAGCACTGAAACATGAGATAATAGCAATGGCACACATCACAGGTGGTGGAATCGTAGAGAACCTTCCTCGTGTACTTCCTGAACACTTAATGGCAGAAGTACAAAAAGATACTATCAAGGTTCTTCCTGTTTTTGAGCTCATAGCGCAACATGTTGATCGTGATGAGATGTTTAGAGCATTTAATATGGGTGTAGGAATGATTCTTGTTGTTGAAGAAACTAATGTAGATAAAGTTCTTGCAACTGCTGAAGGTTCTTACCTTATAGGTGAGATCAAAGAGGGTAAACGTAGAGTAGAGATGATCTAATCTCTCTCTTCGTCTGAAAAATTTTTATGTATTGCCAAAAGGCAATACAGTTAAAAAGTAAATTTAAGAGCTATTGTAAGTGCTTGTTGAGAGTGTTTTGTTGTAACATGACCTGTAACTACTGTAGAAGTATCAACAGTGTCACTTACCTCTGGAGCATATGTATATGCAGCATTAAGTGCAAGATTTTCAGAAAGTGAATATCCTCCACCCACTGTAATAGTAGATTCAACGGTTGCAGGGAACATCGCATAATTAAACAAGTTCATTGTATCGCCATCTGTATTATAAGCAGGGTTACCATTTACAGGTACATCACTTTTATTGTTAGGTACCGGATTTTCTCCATAGTTATACCCTATGCCTGCCCAATAAGATGTTGCCGTATATTTAACACCAACTGCATACACAGTTTGGTCATCCCAGCCAAAATCTTTATACCCCTTAGCATCAGACCATTTTATCTCTTTGACATCAGCTGTTAGTGTAAATGCATCCATATCATATGATACACCTATACCATACTCAGCGGGTT
>JAMOSE010000150.1 GCA_027063215.1 Sulfurimonas sp.
CCCAAGAAAAAGAAACAATAATCTTGAAATTCTTATGCTAAATAACAAAATTGAATCCCATGAAAAATATCTGCTAATTGTTTGAAAAATGATAAATTGCGGTGTTTAACTTGTTTTCAATGTTTTCATTGTGAACGCATATGTTGTTTATCTACTGTTTTTCATCATAGATAACAGCGGTATTTGCAAGCAGATCATGGAGAGCTTTTTTGTCATTTCTAAAGCCTACCATTAAAAAGCCTATACAAAAGAGTAGGGTAGATGGGATATAGCCTAGTGAGCGTGTAATGGCTTGTTTGTTTGTAATATCCTGAAATGTTTGTGCATCAACTATTTTTATATGAAGAAATTTTTTTCCCGGTGTTGCTCCACGCCATTTATCCCAAAAGATTACTGTAACAACTAGCACTGCAATTTCAAAGATAAGTTCCCATGTAAATGAAGTACGAGGTTGATTGTCAAGTGCATGTGGATTGCCACTCATTGCCATTTGTAAATTTTGTTGGTATTGTGTAAAGTCAAACCAGTTACCGTCACTTAAAAAGTAGATGATTATTGCTACTGGCAGGGCTAAAAGGAGTGTGTCAAGAAAAGAAGCGATAAAGCGGATCCAAAAACCCGCATATCGAACTTCTGCTTTAGACATGGTAGTTTGGCGCTTCTTGTGTGATGATTACATCATGAACATGAGACTCTTTAAGACCAGCTGATGTGATCTCAACAAATTCTGCTTTATCCCAGAAAGCTTCAATGCTTTCACTGCCACAGTAACCCATAGATGAACGAAGTCCACCCATCATTTGATGCACAATTCCAGCGATTGATCCTCTAAATGGTACACGACCCTCAATTCCTTCAGGAACAAGTTTATCTGCTGCAGTTCCTTCTTGGAAATATCTGTCATTACTTCCTTTTTGCATCGCTCCAATACTTCCCATACCACGGTATGATTTATACTGGCGCCCTTGGAACATGATAGTTTCACCCGGAGACTCTTCTGTACCTGCAAGAAGACTTCCTGCCATAACGCAACTAGCGCCTACTGCAAGTGCTTTTGAAATATCACCAGAGTATTTAATTCCACCATCTGCAATTACAGGTACACCATGTTTTCTAGCTGCTGCGGCACACTCATCAATAGCTGAGATTTGTGGAACACCAACACCTGCAACAATTCTTGTTGTACAGATAGAACCAGGTCCTATTCCAACTTTTACACCATCTGCACCAGCCTCAATCAATGCTTCTGTTGCTTCTGCTGTTGCTATATTTCCAGCAATAACATCAACAGCAAGATTTTCTTTAATAGTTTTAACAGTATCGAGTATTCCTTTTGAATGACCATGTGCAGAATCAAGTACAAGAACATCAGCACCTGCATCCACTAGAGCTTTTGCTCTGTCCATCTGTCCTACACCAATAGCAGCTCCAACAACGAGACGACCAAAATCATCTTTGTTAGAGTTTGGATACTCAATACGTTTTTTGATATCTTTAATAGTAACAAGACCTTTTAAAAATCCATCATCATCAATAATAGGAAGTTTTTCTATTTTATTTTGGTGCATAATATCAGCAGCTTCATCCAGGCTGATTCCTTGTTTTGCTGTGATAAGTGGCATTTTTGTCATTACTTCATCTGCACGTTTACGCATATCTTTTTCAAAACGCATATCACGATTTGTAAGAATTCCAAGAAGCTTGTTATGTCCATCAACTACAGGAACACCTGAGATCTTAAACTCTTTCATTAAAGCTTCTGCATCAGCTAATGTTGCATCTGGATTAACGTAAATAGGATCAATGATAATACCGCTTTCAGATTTTTTTACTTTTTTAACCTGTTTACATTGTGTTTGAATATCCATATTTTTATGGATAATTCCGATTCCACCAAGACGAGCCATTGCTATTGCTGCACGATATTCAGTTACTGTATCCATTGCCGCTGAAACCATAGGAATTTTAAGGCTAATATTTCGTGTTAGTTTAGTTTCTAGTGAAACTTCTTTTGGTAATACTTCAGAGTATTGGGGTACTAAAAGTACATCTTCAAATGTCAGGGCGCGTTTACGAATTCTCATGGTTATCCTTTTGCAGAGTAAAAAGTTAGTAAAATTTTCGAATTATACCTTTTTTGTGGTTAATAAGAGGTAAAATCCAAAAACATAAATTGTGAAAGCAGTATAATAATTACTACTAAAATGAATGGGAATAGATGACTTTTAAATACCCATGGCTGTATTCCGAAAAAGACTTGATTAACTCCACGAAATCCAAGCCATAGACCTAAAAATGCTTTGATAGAGAGTGCTATTTGAAATGTTGAAAGTCCATCAGGACCTATCTTTCCAAAAACCTGTGTAAAAAGGTATATTCCTGAAATTACAGCGACAATAAGAGCTTTAGGTACAACTTTACGAACATGCATCATAATAGCTTCGCGTGCTTTTTTATGCTCTTCTTCATCTAAAGATTGTTTCATTTTTGCCATAAAAAGATTATCTGTAAATAAAAAACCACCGTAAATAAAAACTGCAAAAATATGAATTGTATGAATGATTGTGTATAAAATTACTTATCCTTTTTCTTTTGAGCTTTTCTAAAGAGATGAAAATTTTGCGCTTCAAGCATATCTTCAACATAACCAGTGACACACTTTGTACAGTTTGTCCAGATTCCAGAAGGAAGTCGAACCTCCAGTTTCTTTTTTTCACGAAGTTTGATGATTTTTTTTGGAGAGAGTAGTTTTGTAACAGGTCCAAAATCAACATCTGTCAGATCAATATCTTTTTTATAAAAAATAGTCTGTTTTTTAAAGTTACCCCAACCAGGAACACCATCTTCTGTATAAGGTACTTCATAGCCATTTTTGAATTTTACCATCATTTTATAGTGTGAATTATCAAAAACTTGAGTGACTTTCCCTTTACCAAAAACAAGACCAAAGAGTTTGTCTTTTACTTTTACATTGTCAAAATATGCCATTTTCTTCTCCTGTGAATGAAATATATTTGTATAGTATATCAAATTTGTTTCATTAGGCTTTATATGCAACTGCTTTTTCTAAAGAGAGTGCACCATCAAAGAGTGTTTGCTCATCATATGCTTTTGCAATAAGTTGCAAACCGACTGGAAGGTCAGCAGCATTTTTGTCAATTGGAAGAGAGAGTGCCGGAAGACCTGCAAGGTTTACACTGATAGTATAGATATCGCTTAGGTACATATCCATTGGATTTGCCAGCTCTCCAAATTTTGGTGCAACAGTTGGTGCTACTGGAGAGAGGATAAGATCAACCTCTTCAAATATTTTTGCATACGCATCTTTAATGATATGACGTGTTTTTTGTGCTTTTACATAGTAAGCTTCGTAGTAACCGCTTGAGAGTACAAAGTTCCCAAGTAATATACGACGTTTTACTTCATCTCCAAAGCCTTCACTTCTTGTTTTATAGTAAGTCTCTTCAAGATTTTTACCTTCAACACGATTACCGTAGCGGATACCATCATATCGTGCAAGATTTGTTGTCGCTTCTGCCGTTGCTGTGATGTAGTATGCAGAGATGTCATATTTTGCATCCATCATCTCTTTTTCAACGATTGTATGTCCTGCAGCTTTGAGTGCTTCTATTGCTTTTGCATAAGCATCTTTTACATCTTGACTGGCATTTTCTATATAATTAGGAAGTATTGCGATAGTTAATTTTCTATTGGCATTGAGATTTGGTACTACTTTGTCATCTTTGCCTGCATTTGTAGAGTCTTTTGCATCACTGCCACTGATAATATCATAAAGGATAGCAGCATCTTCTACATTTTGTGTCATAGGACCGATTTGATCAAGACTTGATGCGTATGCTCCAAGACCATAACGGCTTACGCGTCCGTATGTCGGTTTCATCCCTACAATCCCACAAAAAGCAGCAGGTTGGCGAATAGAACCACCGGTATCACTTCCAAGTGCAGCAACAGCAAGTCCGGCACCTACAGCCGCAGCACTACCACCGCTGCTTCCTCCAGGAACACGATCTTTTGCATGCGGATTTTGTGTCTTACCATAAATGCTTGATTCTGTAGTAGAACCCATAGCAAACTCATCCATATTGACACGACCAAATGGGCTAAGACCGTTATCAAGCAGTTTTTCAATAACTGTAGCATTATAAGGCGCGATATAGCCTTGAAGAATTTTACTACCACTTGTAACCGACCAATCTTTGACCTGAATATTGTCTTTAATGGCAATAGGTACTCCTTCACCGACATTATTAATATCAATATAGGCATTTAAATCTTTATTTGCTTCAATTTTACTGCGAAGTTCTTCTTTGAAATTGTTGAGTTCATCTTTGCTGAGTGCAAGTGCTTCTTTTAATGTAATCACTAAACTTCCTTATTTAAATTTTTTTACAAAAAATATTCCGACTGCCACAAGTGCAAAGATAGCACCTATAGAGCCAAAGACAAATGGCAGAGTTACAGGTTCGCTAAAATTAGGCACCTACAACATCCTCACATCTGCTGCAGAGTTTCTCTTCTGCCTCAGACTGATATTTCCAGCATCTTGGACATTTGTGTGCTGTTGCTTTTGCAATACCAAAAGTATCTTCATCAACTTTAAATGTTCCTATAAGCTCTTCTTCTGTCTTATCTTCAAAGATCCCAGATACAACAAACCAATCCTCAGCATCGACTCTGTCCATTTCCAGTGTTGTTTTTGATTCTGTATAGATAACAAGTTCTAATGTTGATTTAATAACTTTTTCTTTTTTAAGAGCATCGACAACTGCACCAAAACCTTCACGGGCTTTGACCATATAGGCTGCATCAAATGGTGCTTCTATACTCTGTAGAGCAGTGTATGTCATATCAAAGATATCTTCGGCATCACCTTTAATGATAGCTGGAGCATTCTCTACAATCTCATCTGCAGTATAGGTTAATATCGGTGCCATAAGTGTAAGAAGTGTTTTTGTAATCATTGCCATTGCACTTTGACTTGCACGACGACGGGAAGACTCTTTTGCATTACAGTAAAGATTGTCTTTTGTCATGTCAATATACATACCGCTGAGTTCATTAACGATAAAGTTATTAAGTGTGTTCATACCATTTACAAAGTTGTATTCACTAAATTGTTTATGAACTTCATTGAAAACTCTGCTTGCTTCACAGAGTATCCATTTATCGAGATTACCCATCTCTTTTACTGCTGTAAGATTTTCAAGATCACTAATATTTGCAAGCATGATTCTAAAGGTATTTCTTAGTTTTCTGTAGCTTTCTGATGTCTGTTTTAAGATACCTTGAGAGATTTTAAGATCTCCTTGGTAGTCCGATGATGCAACCCATAGACGTAAGATCTCGCTTCCATACTCTTTAAGAACTTTCTCAGGTGCGATAACATTGCCTTTCGATTTAGACATCTTTTCACCTTTTTCATCTACTGTAAATCCGTGTGTAAGAACACCTTTGTATGGTGCTTTGTGTTGTACGGCAGTTGAGAGGAAAAGTGATGACTGAAACCATCCACGGTGCTGATCTGAACCCTCTACATAAAGATCTGCCGGATAGTTTCCTGCATCATAGTTGCGAGATTTAAGCACAGAGTTCCAAGTAGAACCTGAGTCAAACCATACATCTAAGATATCAGTTACTTTTTCAAGATCTTCTGCTTTATATTGACATCCAGGATAGAGCAGTTGTGCAATATCCATAGAATACCATGCATCACTTCCTTGCATTTCAAAGATCATCGCTACAAAGTTAAGCACTTTCTCATCAAGAAGAACTTCTCCTGTTGCTTTTACTCTAAAAAATGCGATAGGTACACCCCAGTCACGCTGACGGCTGATACACCAGTCAGGACGATTTTCAACCATAGAAGTAAGACGTTTTCTTCCCGTTTCAGGAATAAACTTTGTTTTTTCCACTTCAGAGAGTGCAATTTCACGAAGTGTTTTACTCTCGCCCTCAGGTGTTCCATCAACTGAGATAAACCACTGTTTTGTAGCACGGTAGATAAGTGGTGTATGACTTCTCCAACAGTGTGGATAGGAGTGCATAAATTTATCGACTTTTAAAACAGCATCACCCATCAGTTCGATTAATTCTTCATTTGATTTAAAGATATGTCGGCCTACAAAATCCTCTGCATTTGGAATAAGTCCAAGTCCTACAACACTCTCATCATAACATCCCGTCTCATCAACAGGCATAACAACTTCTAGGTCATATACAAGTCCGACACGGTAGTCATCCTCACCATGTCCAGGTGCTGTGTGTACACAACCGGTACCATTGTCAACTAAAACATGTTCGCCCAGAACCAAGCGAGACTCTCTGCCATTAAGTGGATTGATTGCGATAAGGTTTTCTAATTCTTTTGCATCAAATTCTTTTGTGATTGTTCCCTTAACTACATTACTTTCTACAAGTGAATTAAGAAGTTCTTTTGCCACAATGTAGCCATCTGTAGTCAGGACATACTTTTCATCAGGATTTAAAGAAATTCCTGTGTTTGCCGGAATAGTCCACGGTGTTGTCGTCCAGATAACCGGAGCAGCTTTTCCTTCAATGCCAAGTTTTGCTTTTGCATCATCAGAGAGTTCAAAAGCGATAAAGATCGAGTAATCTTCTTTGTCTTCGTATTCTACTTCTGCCTCTGCCAAAGCTGTTCGTTCAGCCCAAGACCAAAAAACAGGTTTGCTACGTTCAATTAAGAGCCCTTTTTTTGCAACATCACAAAGAGTTCTATAGATATTTGCCTCAAATTTATAATCCATTGTGACATAAGGTTTTTCCCAGTCAGCAATAATTCCAAGTGTTTTAAATTCAGATCGTTGGATATCTACAAATTTTGCAGCATGTTCTCGACAAAGTTTACGGATCTCGGCAGTCTCAAGCTGCTCTTTTTTCTTTTTGCCACCAAGTTTCTTTTCAACCTGTTGTTCAATTGGAAGTCCGTGACAGTCCCAACCCGGTGTAAAACGAACAGACTTTCCTGAAAAATAGTTGTGTTTAATGATAATATCTTTGAGAACTTTATTCAGTGCATGTCCAATGTGAATATGTCCATTTGCATAGGGAGGCCCGTCGTGAAGCGTAAAACTTTCAGCATCTCTACGCTTTGTTTTCATTTTATGATAAACATTCTTTGCATCCCATGCAGCATAACGTTTAGGCTCATTGTTAATCAAATTTCCGCGCATTGCGAAGGTTGTTGTTGGTAAAAGTAGTGTCTCTTTGTAGTCCATTTTTGCCTCAAATCTATTAAATAAAGTTGTGGATTATATCTTTTATCTGTTTAAAAGCTTATAAAAGTGTTATAATACTTCTACTCAAAGCTTATAAGTGCCAGACCATAATAAAT
>JAMOSE010000151.1 GCA_027063215.1 Sulfurimonas sp.
TCTTAAGAAATGGTGTCAAGAGAGAGACTTGAACTCTCGACCTCCGGCTTATGAGACCAGCGCTCTAACCAGCTGAGCTACCTTGACATCGCTTAAGAGGGTGGAATTATATACAAAACCATCTTAAAGTTTTATAAAATCATAAATGGTTTTGTCCAAAATTCTTTTGCAATACGATACTATTTTTACAGTAAATAAAGTTATGTAAAAAAAATAAGGAAAGTTTAGTCTTTGTGACTAAGAGTATTGACATTTTACTTTTTTTTCTGTAATATCACATTTGTAATTTATAAAAAATATTAGGAGGATAATTAAATGAATTTCAAACCACTAGGTGATAGAGTGTTAGTAGAGAGAGTCGAAGAGGCCAATACAACTGCAAGTGGAATTATCATCCCTGACAATGCGAAGGAAAAACCTTCTCATGCAAAAGTGATCGCAGTATCAAGCGAAGTTGAAGGTGTTAAAGAGGGTGATATAGTAGTATTTGGTAAATACTCTGGAACAGAACTTGCACTAGAGGGTAAAGAATATTTAGTATTAGATACATCAGATATCTTAGGTGTAATCGCATAATACAACAGATAATTAAACAATTATAGAATTAAATAAGGAGTAAATAAATATGGCAAAAGAGATAATTTTTTCAGACAATGCAAGAAATAAATTGGCACGTGGAGTTGAAAAACTTACAGATGCAGTAAAAGTAACAATGGGGCCACGCGGTCGTAATGTTTTGATTCAAAAATCATACGGTAGTCCAATAATCACAAAAGATGGTGTTTCTGTTGCACGTGAGATTGAACTTTCAGACAAACTAGAAGATATGGGTGCACAACTTGTTAAAGAAGTTGCTTCAAATACTGCTGATGAGGCAGGTGATGGAACAACAACAGCAACAGTTTTAGCAAATGCTATCTTCTCTGAAGGTCTTAGAAACATTACTGCTGGTGCAAATCCAGTTGAAGTAAAACGTGGAATGGATAAAGCGTGTGAGGCTATTTTAGAAAACCTCAAAGCCGCTGCAAAAACGATCAAAGACAAAAATGAGATTGCACAAGTTGCAACTATTTCAGCAAACTCTGACTCTCAAATTGGTGAGATGATTGCAGAAGCGATGGAAAAAGTTGGACAAGATGGTGTTATTACTGTTGAAGAGGCGAAAGGTATTGTTGATGAGCTTGATGTAGTTGAGGGTATGCAGTTTGATCGTGGTTATTTAAGCCCATACTTCATTACAAACACTGAAAAGATGACAGCGGAGATCGAAAACCCTTGGATCTTGCTTGCTGACAGTAAAATTGCATCTTTAAAAGATCTTTTACCGGTTTTAGAGCAAGTTCAAAAAACAAATCGTCCACTTTTAATCATCGCTGAAGATGTAGAGGGTGAGGCACTTTCAACTTTAGTTGTAAACAAACTTCGTGGTGTACTTAATATCTCTGCTGTTAAAGCTCCAGGCTTTGGTGACAGAAGAAAAGCGATGCTTGCTGATATTGCAATCCTAACTGGTGGTACAGTAATTAGTGAAGAGACTGGTCATACACTTGAAGGTACAACTATTGATATGCTTGGACAAGCTGCTCGTGTTGTTATTGATAAAGACAATACGGTTATTGTTGATGGTGCTGGAGATAAAGAAGCAGTTGAAGCACGTATTAAAGAGATCAGAACGCAAATGGAGACAACTACAAGTGAGTATGACAAAGAAAAACTTCAAGAGCGTCTTGCTAAACTTGCTGGTGGTGTAGCCGTTATTAAAGTTGGTGCTGCAACTGAAACAGAGATGAAAGAGAAAAAAGATCGTGTTGATGATGCACTTTCAGCTACAAAAGCAGCTGTTGAGGAAGGTATTGTTATCGGTGGTGGAGCAGCACTTGTCCGTGCAGCTGCAAAAGTAAGTATTGATGATTTAGAGGGTGACCAAAAAATTGGAGCTGAGATCATCTTACGTGCGGTAAAAGCTCCTGTAAAACAGATCGCTGCAAATGCAGGTTATGATACAGGTGTTGTTGTGAATGCTATTGAAAATGCAGACAGTGAAACAATAGGTTTTAATGCTGCAACGGGTGAATATGTAGATATGTTTGAAGCTGGAATTATTGATCCACTTAAAGTTGAGCGTGTTGCACTTACAAATGCAACTTCCGTTTCAAGCCTACTTCTTACAACAGAAGCGGCAATCTTTGAAATTCCAAAAGAAGAAGCTGCAGCACCAGATATGGGTGCAGGAATGCCTCCACAAATGGGTATGCCGGGTATGATGTAAATACCCACAATTTAGTATAAATCCCTTATTTGAAAGGGGATTTATGCTTTTCTTTTTCTGTAAAAGTTTTGACTGGGAATATAAAACTCAAGCTTACCGATTTTTTTTGTAGTTATTTTTTTTTCTTTAAGAAGATTTTGTAGCTTTTCTTGTGACGTTTTATCAAAAAGAAGTTCTATGTCCTCTTGTGTCAAAGGACGTTTATCCAAAGTATTTATAATTTCTTCTTCTTCGTAGTACATAGGAGTAACTTCTGCATGTTGACGTGAAGCTATATGGATTGGCAAAGATTTGTCAAATAGTTGTGCAAGGTTATGAAGTTTTTGGTAGCTAATGCCTACTACAGGATATGCCGGTGGTCTATCAATAGTACTTAAATCTATACGTGAGGCATTAATGGATAGTAAAATATTATTCAGTTTTGCGACTTCTTCTTCTGTATCATTTAGTCCATGAACAAATAAAATTTCTATAAAGAGTTTTCCTTTATATTCTTTTGAAAACTCTTGAACTTTTTTGATAACTTCTTCAATTTTTATACTCTTATGTGGTCTGTCAATTTTTTTAATAATTTCAGGAGAAAGAGCATCTAAAGAGAGTTTGACTTGGTCAAGCTTTAGAAGAGATGTATAGATTTTTTTATCTACAAGTGTTGCTGAATTTGTAAGAATAAGCGTTTGCAAATTACCTTTGATCTTATTAATAGCATCAATGAGTTCATCAAGATGTGGGTAAAGTGTTGGCTCACCATTGGCTGTGAGTGTTATAACATCTATTTTATCATTCAGATGCTTTTTGAGTGCATCCATAATTGCATCTACACTTAGTATATCTTCTTGTTGTAAAACAGTTGCAGCAGGTGCAAGTTCACAGTAGAGACAGTCAAAATTACACTGTTTATGCGAAGGTGAGAGGTCAATACCAAGACTCATGCCAAAACGGCGTGAGTTTATGGGACCAAAGATAATGCTATTTTTTTCCACTGACTCTGTGACACTCATCAATGAAATGTTTTGCATTCTCTACAGGTACATCAGGAAGAATTCCATGTCCAAGGTTAAAGATATGGCGTTTACCCTGCATAGTCTCCTGGATGACTTCAACACATTTTGTAGTGGCTTCTTTAGAGTACAAGCGGCATGGTTCCATATTGCCTTGAAGCACATACTTCTCACCCAGACGTTCTTTTGCAAAGCTCATTGGTGTTGACCAATCTACTCCAAAAACATCAAAGTTTCCATAGACTTTGTTTAAGAATGCAGGAACACCTTTTGGAAACATGATAACTGGAATATGCGGATATTTCTCTTTGAGATACTCTGCAATCTCTACCATATATTTCCATGAAAATTCATCATATTTTCCCGGTTCAATTGCCGCTGCCCAAGAATCAAAAATCTGAACAACATCAATGCCTGCCTGGATCTGTTTTTCCATATAGAGCTTAACTACATCTGTTACTTTTCTTAGGATCTTATGGAGAAGTTCAGGATTTGAATACATCATCTTTTTACAGATATTGTAAGTTTTTGTGCCTTGACCCTCTATCATATAAGTTGCCAGTGTCCAAGGTGCTCCTGTAAAGCCGATAAGCGCTTTATCTTCAGCAAGACGCTCTTTAATGAGTTTGATAGTATCATAAACATATGTCAGTTTATTTGCTGCTTCTTCTCCGCCAATAAGTCTGTTTAGATCTTCTTCATTTGTAATTGGATCTGCAAATTTTGGACCTTCACCTTTGACAAAAGAGAGATCCATTCCCATCTCATCAGGAATAACCAAGATATCGCTAAATAAAATTGCTGCATCAACATCTAAAATATCAACAGGTTGGAGTGTTACTTCACAAGCCATCTCCGGATTGTGGCAAAGGTTTAAAAAGTCACCTGCTTTAGCACGCACTTCCATATACTCTGGCAGATAACGACCAGCTTGTCTCATCATCCATACTGGAGTGTATGGTGTCTCTTTCCCAAAACATGCGTCTACAAATATTTTTCCCATTATTTTCCCTTAATGTTTATGTCCAACTTTACTTAAAAAGTATAAACCGACAGCAACAGCTGTAATTGAGAGTGCCAAGTAGAGTAACTCGAGTGGAGTTGTGTAACTTGCAAGTCCGACTTTTTTGAAAAAACCAACGACCAAAACCATGACAATTACTTTAGATATTTTATCTTTAAGTTGATCAAGAGAGTGGATAGAGAGAATTTTATTTTCTCTCTCTTCATCTTCACGTGCAATATCGATATCTGAAATAAAAAGTTCATAAAGACCAAAAGAGAAAAGTAACATTACAACACCAATAAGGTATAAGTCAACTGCTCCAATAATCCCACCGACAACAAGTTCATGAAAATGTTCAGGATGGTGATGATTGATATATGTATCTAGAACCAGTTTTGCTGTATCATAAACATCAAATGAAGCTACTATAAAGAGAAGTATAGCACCAATAAGACCAAAAATAACAGCCATTAGAACCATAAAACGTGAGCCCCATAGTCCTCCCTCAAAAATTCTCTCTAGCATTTTAGCCTTCCATCTCTACCCATTTTTGGGCAATTCTCACTGCATTTGTTGCAGCACCGACTCTTAAATTGTCAGCGACTACAAACATATGCAACATATTATTAGCGTAAACATCTTCACGGATTCTTCCTACAAATGTTTCATTTTGATCAACACAATCTTTTGGCATAGGGTAGAGTGCTTTACTTGGATCATCCACAAGCACAATATTTGGAGCTTTGCTTAAGATCTCACGTGCTTCATTTGCACTCACTTCAGAGTCAAATGTAAGTGTTAAAGATTCTGAGTGTCCACGAAGAACAGGAACACGTACACATGTTGCTGAAAGTGCTATCTCTTTATGCATAATCTTTGTTGTTTCATTAACCATCTTCATCTCTTCTTTTGTGTAGCCGTTTTCCATAAATACATCAATTTGAGGGATAACATTGAGTGCTATCTGCTGGTTAAAAGCTTTTACTTCTGCTTTATCTAAAGTAAAAGAGAAGAATGCCTGCATTTGATTTACCAACTCTTCCATAGCAGATTTTCCTGCACCACTTGTTGCTTGGTATGTTGCAACATCAACGCGTACAAGATCATAAGCATCATCAAGAGGTTTAAGTGTTTGTACCATTTGAATAGTAGAACAGTTTGGGTTTGCAATAATTCCTGTTTCACGCCATTTTGCAATGTCCTCAGGATTGACTTCTGGAACAACCAAAGGAACATTCTCTTGCATTCTAAAGTGTGAAGTATTGTCAATAACTACAGCACCGGCTTTAACTGCTGCTGGTGCAAATTCTGCACTAACACTGCCGCCTGCAGAAAAAATAGCAATTTCTATACTATTTTCATCAAAAACTTCATGAGTAAGTTCAAGAATAGTTAACTCTTTTCCGTTAAATTCAACTTTTTTGCCAGCACTTCTTGCAGAAGCAAGTGGTGTCAGTTTTGCCAGTGGAAAATCAATCTCTTCTAAAACTCTTAGTACCTCTTCACCTACAGCGCCATTTGCACCAACAACTGCTACATTATATTTTTTCAATTTTTTCTCCTGTTTTTATTTTCTAACATCTAAAAAGAGTTCATCTTTTTGTATCTCTTGCGTTTCACTTAAGATAACTGCCCGCTCGACAACAGAGATAAGCTCACGAATATTTCCCGGCCAGTTATAGTCTAGCAGTTCACTTTGTGCCTCTTTAGAAAAGCTTTTTTCATCAAAAGCATATTTGCTACAGTTCTCTTTGCAAATTGCTTTGGCAATTTGGAGTATCTCATCTCGTCTTTTTCGTAGTGGTGGAATATGAAGCGGAATAGTATTGAGTCTGTAATAGAGATCTTCTCGAAATTCACCTTTTTCTATCTTGTCGTGTAAATTTGCGTTGGTTGCAGAGATAACACGAATGTCTATTTTAACAGCTTTGCTTGATCCCAATCGACGAATCTCTTTTTCCTGTAATGCTCTGAGAAGTTTTGCTTGAACTCCATACGGCATTTCTGCTATTTCATCTAAAAAGAGAGTCCCTCCATTTGCTAGTTCAAACTGTCCTGCTTTTGCTTCTGTTGCATCCGTAAAGGCACCTTTTTCAAAACCAAAGAGTTCACTCTCTATTAGATTATCCGGTAGGGCTGCCATATTAATAGCGATAAAAGGCTTTTTAGAACGAGGTGAGTTTTTGTGAATATAAGAAGCAAAGACTTCTTTGCCTACACCACTCTCGCCTAAAAGTAAAATACTTGCATCTGTTTTTGCTGCTTTATCTGCAATAGAGAGAACTTTTTGCAGTGCTTCTGATGTTCCTAAAAAGTCATTTTTGTGCTTTTTCTTTGTAGACTTGACACTTTTTTTAAGCTTTTGCACAGTTGCTTCTCTCTGTATTGCAGCTACCAAGGTGTCTATATCAAAAGGTTTAAGCAGAAAATCTTTGACTCCAAGTTGTATGGACTCTATGGCTCGAGAGAGTGTTGCATTACCTGTCATAATAATGACTTCAAAACGACCGTTTAGCTCTTTTACAAATTCTATCCCATCCATTTTGGGCATATTGATATCTGTGATCACAAGGTCAAAACTTTCATCTAGTTTTTTTAATGCATCTACAGCATTTTTAAAGGTTACGACCTCAAACTCTTTATAACTACCCATAGCAATTTCAAGAGATTTACGCATGTTGATATCATCTTCTACTATGGCAATTTTCACAAAAAGTCCTATTTATACGCTTATTTTAAAGGTGCAATTTTAACAAAATTTTCATTAAAATCGACTTTGAAGCAGGTTGTTTTGAGTGTGATGATGGTAAAAGAGGTATTTATATTGTTCAAGCATTGATCATGATTTGTAATATTAAGACCAATTTTAAAGAGATATTGAAAGAAAATATCTTCATTTTTTAAAAGTATGTCTTTTAAAGTATTTGATTTTTCTTTGTTCAGGATAAGCGCTTTTGTATGTGTAGTTCCTGTACACTTTTTCATAGCTTTTGAAATTAAAAAAACCTTATTGTAAATTATGCTGTTTTTAAC
>JAMOSE010000152.1 GCA_027063215.1 Sulfurimonas sp.
ACACCTGAAGTATTACGGCTTGATTTTGAAATAGTTTGCATATCTACACGAATCATTTTACCTGCTTTTGTAAGTGCCATCATATCCATGCCTTCATCTACCATCAGACATCCTACAATATATTTACCTGTTTTTGCTGTCATTTTCATTGCAATAACACCGCTACCACCACGATTTGTAAGACGATATTCACCCGCTTCTGTACGTTTTCCGATACCTTTTTGTGCAACGATTAAGATCTCTTGTTCATCATTTGCAATGATGTTTGCATCAACAACTTCATCACCTTCGTGTTTAAATTTAATACCACGAACACCACGAGTTGAACGACCCTGTTCACGAGTTTTTTCGATCTCAAATTTAATACATTGCGCTAGTTTTGTAACAATGAAAAGGTATTTTACTGATTGATCAGCAATTTTAGCAGTGATTAATTCATCATCGTCATCCAATACAATTGCACGAACACCATTACTTCTAATATTGCTAAATTCACTGAGATTTGTACGTTTTACTACACCATTTTTAGTGAAAAATACAAGTGATTTGTCTTCTGAAAAATCAGTTGTTGGAATGATAGATTGAATCTTTTCATCTGCTTGCAGATTGATGAGATTAACGACTGCTTTTCCTTTTGCTGTTCTGCTTCCTTCTGGAATTTTGTAAACTTTAAGCCAGTGAAGTTGACCGCGATCCGTTACAAATAAAAGTGTATCATGTGTATTACATGTAAAGAAATTCTCTATAAAGTCATCTTCATATGTCGTAACTGCAGTTTTACCTTTGCCGCCACGTTTTTGTTTTTCATAGGATGCAAGCGGTACACGTTTGATATAGCCACGGTGTGTAATCGTAACAACCATAGGCTCATTAGGAATGAGGTCTTCTATATCTATATCATCATAATCATCTTCGATCTCAGTACGTCTTGGGGTTGTGTATGTTTCTAGGATCTCATCAAACTCTTCATTAATGATGCCATGAAGAACTTCTTCACTTTTTAAAATAGACTCAAGGTACTCGATTGTTTTCATAAGTTCTGCAAGTTCATTCTCGATCTTCTCGATCTCTAAGCCTGTTAAACGACCAAGACGCATAGCAACAATGCTTGCTGCTTGAATTTCGGAGAAATCAAACTCTGTTACAAGATTTGTTTTTGCCTCTTCTTCATTGGTTGAAGCGCGAATGACACGAATAACTTCATCTATGATATCGATCGCTTTTTTAAGACCTTCTAAGATATGTGCACGTGCTTTTGCTTTTTCAAGATCAAAAATCGTACGACGAATGATGATTGTTTTACGGTGATTGATAAAATGTTTGAGTATATCAATAATACCAAAGATACGAGGTTCTTGATTTAAGATAGAGAGCATGATGATACCAAAAGTAACCTGCATAGCAGTTTGTTTAAAGAGATTGTTCAGAACTATCTCACTCATTGCATCTTTTTTCAGCTCAATGACCACACGCATTCCGTCACGATCAGACTCATCACGGATCTCGCTGACACCTTCAATAAGCTTGTCTTTTACAAGGTTTGCAACATTCTCAATCAGACGTGCTTTGTTTACTTGATATGGGAGTTCATCAATAACAATGACTTCTTTTTTTGCTTTTTGTTCTATATGCGTTTTTGCTCGAACTTTAATACGTCCGCGTCCTGTTTCATACGCATCCATAATTCCTTTTTTCCCAAAGATAATCCCACCGGTAGGAAAGTCCGGTGCTTTTATATGTTCCATAAGTTCAACTAAAGAGATAGTAGGATTTGCCAAAAGGGCTTTTAATCCATTCATTATCTCCGTAGGGTTATGTGGAGGAATATTTGTGGCCATACCAACAGCAATACCGCTTGAACCATTAATCAAAAGATTTGGTACACGAGTCGGCATTACATCAGGCTCTTTTGTTGTTGCATCGTAGTTGTCTATCATATTGACCGTGTTTTTTTCAAGATCTTTAAGTAACTCTCCTGCATACTTTGTCATACGTGCTTCTGTATAACGCATAGCAGCTGCACTGTCTCCATCTACTGAACCAAAGTTCCCTTGTCCATCTACAAGTTCCATACGCATTGAAAAATCTTGAGCCATACGAACAAGTGCATCATATACAGCCGTATCACCATGTGGATGGTACTGCCCAATTACATCTCCAACGATACGGGCAGATTTTTTATATTTTGCGCCGTGAGAGAGATTGAGTTTATCCATAGCATATAAAATACGTCTGTGAACAGGTTTGAGTCCATCTCTTACATCAGGTAAGGCACGTCCTACTATTACACTCATTGAGTAATCAAGATAACTGTTTTGCAGTGTCTCTTCTATATTAATAGTTTGTATTTCGTCGTTATTTAGCAAATTGCTCATTCAAACACCCTAGTTATTAAAAATTAATTTAGTACATAATATCTAATAAAGGCTTAAGAAAATGTTTAAATGCATATTTTGAGATTATAAACATAGCACAGATAAATTGTGATTAAAAATTAATCACTTTTATGATTAATAATATAATTTAATGTGTCATACTTGATTTCGAAAAAATAAATAAAAGGATTCTTATGAAGAAAAGGTTAACAGTGTTACTTCTTGCTCTACCAACATTTGTATTTGCCGAAGATAGATTAGATACAGGGGATACTGCATGGATGATGATTTCTACTGCATTAGTATTACTTATGACACCTGCAGGACTTGCACTTTTTTATGCAGGTATGACAAGAAGTAAAAATGTACTCAATACATATGCAATGGTATTTGGAGCATTTGTTGTCGCATTTGTAGTTTGGATTGTTGCTGGTTACTCAATTGCATTTGGTACATCAGACTCTGCTGCATTGCAAAATGTAATTGGTGGTTTTGGCAATGTTATGCTTGATGGAATCAAGTGGACAGACTTAAGTGGTACATATCCTACATATGTATTTGTGGCATTTCAAGGAACTTTTGCTGCTATTACTGTTGCTATTGCATCTGGATCCGTTATAGAACGTATCAAATTCTCAACTTGGTTAGTGTTTGTAGCTATTTGGGAATTAGTAGTATATGCTCCTGTTGCTCACATGGTATGGGGAGGTGAGGGTGCATTTCTGTTTGATGCAGGTGCTCTAGACTTTGCCGGTGGTACTGTTGTACATATGAATGGTGGGCTTGCTGGTTTAGTACTCGCAATTCTTGTTGGTAAACGTACTGGATATCCTAAATCTGCAATGAAACCGGCTACCGTACTTTTAACTGCACTTGGAGCAGCACTGTTGTGGTTTGGTTGGTATGGATTTAATGCAGGAAGTGCATTTGGTGCAAATGCTATTGCCGGTTTGGCATTATTAACAACTACTGTTTCTACAGCAGCTGCAGCGATTACTTGGATGCTTGCCGAGTGGTTTGTTTATAAAAAACCAACACTCTTAGGAATTGCTACAGGTGCTGTTTCTGGTCTGGTTGCTATTACTCCTGCTGCTGGTTTTGTAGGTGTTGGTGGTGCGTTTATTATTGGTATTTTTGGAACACTCTTTGCCTTTTGGGGTGTAACGGTTTTAAAGAAAAAGCTTGGATATGATGACTCTTTAGATGCTTTTGGAGTTCACTTCTTAGCCGGTCTTTTTGGTGCACTTGCAACGGGAGTTTTAGCTTTAAAAGATGATGAGCTTTTATGGGATGGACCACTAAAAGAGTCAGGAGATAGAGTGGCTCAGTTTATGGTGCAGGTAGAGTCAGTTGTCATTGTAGGTCTTTTTACATTGATTGGAACTGTTGTTGTTTACTATATTGCAACAGCACTTACGGGTGGAAGTCGTGTAGATGAAGAGAGTGAAATTATAGGACTTGATGAGTCTGTTCATGGTGAGAGATATATGAATAGCTAGTTTCTTGTTGAAATTTGCCTATTGATTTTGTAATTAAATATGGTTACAATAAAGACAATGATTAAATTATTTGGAGTAGATAATGAAAAAAGTAGAAGCGGTTATTAAACCATTTAAACTAGAAGATGTTAAAGATGCACTGGCTGAGATCGGTATTGACGGTATGACTGTAAGTGAAGTAAAAGGGTATGGTCGTCAAAAAGGGCACAGTGAACTCTATCGTGGTGCTGAGTATGTAGTTGATTTTTTACCAAAAATCAAAATGGAAATGATTGTTGCTGAAGATATGGTTGATCAGGTTACTGCTACAATCGTAGAAGCTGCAAGAACCGGAAAAATCGGTGACGGAAAAATCTTTGTTAGTGATATTGAAAAGATCGTTAGAATTCGTACAGGCGAAACAGACGAAGAAGCAATCTAACCTTTATACAACTTTATTTTACATAGCATTTTGCTATGTAAAACCTCAAATTGATTAAATTTTAATCAAAACTTCTTTTATAAATCATTTTTTTTTGTTAGTATATTTGAAATATTTTATTTTTTAAAAGGAATTAGGATGCCTGAAGCTGATTTTAAATACATAATAGATACTTTTTTTACTCTTTTTTCAATGGTACTTATTATTTTTATGGTACCTGGCTTTGCTATGCTTGAAGCTGGTTTGGTACGAACAAAAAATGTATCTTCCGTTTTAACAGTAAATACTCTTATCTATGCTGTTGCTTCAATAACATTTTTGCTTGTAGGTTACTCGCTTGCATTTGGTTCATGGGAGAGTACATCTATGAGTATCTGGGCTGCTTTTTTGTTTCAGATGGCATTTGTTGGTAAAACGGTCAATATTATGAGCGGTGGTGTGAGTGAGCGTGTTAAAATTATTCCATTAATGATATTTACTGTTGTTATGGCTGCAGTGATTTATCCGTTAGTTGTTAATATCTCTTGGGGTGCAGATATGATTTCAGGAACTTTTCTTGATATACATATGTATGATCTTGCAGGTTCTACTGTTATTCACTCAACAGGGGGTTGGGCACTTTTAGCTGCGGTACTTATTATCGGACCACGAAAAGGCCGCTACAAAAATGGAAGAATACGAGTCATTCCTGCATCCAATATTCCTTTGGTAGTTCTTGGTGCTTTTTTACTCTGGATAGGCTGGTTCGGATTTAATGGTGGAAGTGTCGGTTCAATTGCAAGTGTTGCGAATGCTGATGCGGTAGCTAAAACTATTATGAATACAAACACAGCAGGGCTGAGCGGTGCAATTATCGCTGCAATTATTATGTATGCACGATATAGATTTCTTGATATTACTATGATTTTAAATGGAGCATTGGGTGGACTTGTGGCTGTTACTGCGGGACCAGATCTTTATGATATGTATATACCTATTTTAATTGGTGCAGTAGGTGGTGCTTTGGTTGTGTTCGCTGTTCCGATGTTTGATAAGTTACAACTCGATGATCCTGTTGGTGCACTCTCCGTACACCTTATTAATGGAATATGGGGAACATTAGCTGTTGGGCTTTTTGTAGAAGATGTCTCACTTTTTGCACAGTTAAAAGGGATAGTTCTTATTGGTATCTTTGTGTTTGTAAGTGCTTATGCCGTGATATATAGTATAAATAAAATAGTTCCTTTTAGAGCAAGTGATGATGTTCAAGTTGAAGGGCTGGACGTGAATGAAGTAGGTGTTGAAGCGTATCCTGAATTTAAACGTGCAATTTAACACTATTATAACAATATTTTAGCTACTATTTTTTTATGAATACGCACTTTAAATCATTTATTTTTTCAATAGTAGTTCATTCCATGTTACTTGCTACAATCTTTTATGTTTATACAAAGGCTTCGACATATTACGAAAAGCCAAAAATACAAAAGCAAAAAGAAAAAAGAATCTGCATTGAACTAGGTGCTATCCAAGAGATCGTTACACCAACACAGGTAGTAAAGAAAAAAAAATCTCCACCTTCTGTTAAAAAAAAGGTGGAGAAAAAGATTCAAAAAAGAAAAATCAAGAAGAAAATAAAACATAAAAAAGTGAAAAAACATTTTAAAAAAGTGATACAAAAAAAAACAGTGTTAGCAAAATCTGTGAAAAAGCCTAAAAAAATTCAAGAAATACCCTCTTTAAAATTCAAAAAAAATACAGCGACAAATGATAAAAAGTTATGTAGTGATGATTGTCCTATGAAGTGTAAAAAGGAGACATGTAACTGTAATACAAAACCTATAAAATCTACAAAATCTACAAAAACAGTACAAGCAAAATCACTGCAGCAGGTATATCTTAATAATCATCTTACAGAGATAACTAATCTTTTACAGGAAAATCTTTACTATCCAAGAAGGGCACGTAAAAGAGGTATAGAAGGGAAGGTGACCATGCGTTTTACATTAGAAACAAATGCTGAAGTTAGCGATATTAAAATTGTTGCTTCAGACAAAGATATCCTTTCTCGTGGAGCTATACGAACACTCCAAAGTCTCTCTGGAAAGTTTCCAAAACCAAAGGAAAAGTTAATTTTAACTGTACCTATAAGTTATCATTTGCATCATTAAGATTTTACAGTGATATATTAATAGTATAATGCCCCTCATGAGTTTATCCGGTGCAATATTGACTATTTGCTTATAGTTTTGCTACAATGACGGTATAAGAACTAAGAGGTGGAGATTGACCTTCCATGTGCTTACAGCTCTGTAAGTAGTACACAGACAGAGCCAAGAGTGATAGATGCCCATAGCTAGAGATAGCTGTGATAAGGATAAAAGATTCTGGTTTGGTCACCGGACTTAGTTCATTGTATACTTTTTTATATCCTCTTCATATAATTTTTGTAATATTTTAAATCTATCGTCTTTATAGTATCTCTTTAATGTAGAAAGTTTGAGTTTAAATATTGTACTACAGCTTGTGTGATGTAAAGCATAGCGGATATAATTGTCATCTATAAATACTATAAAATTATCTGCATCTTCCATCTTGTGATATGGTACTGTTGCGATGGTATTCTCAAGTATAGATGCAAATCCCTCTTTACATGTAAAAGGGAGCATATCAGGATGCTTCTGTTTCATCTTTACATGTACTCGTTTACTCATAAATATATCTTTGGCATATTTGTTCCTTATATGATGTAAAATAATTGCCGTAAGCATACCTATATATATTGGTTAAAAATAGCTTCTCCATCTGCTCTAACATCTCATCTATTGGGTTGTCAAGGTAGAGTAAATTAAATACTTTATGTTTTATAATATTGAATGATACAGCTTTATTCACTTTTTGAATGTATTTATTATCTTTGGTTGTTTCTTTTAACTCTTCATTTATATCATAGGTCATTATCGATTCATAGTTTGTTAGAAATATGGTTACAAAGAAGTCTTGTTCTTCTGCAAGGGCTGTTTGTCCTGTAAAGTTTTCTAAACATAGTCTATTTTTAATAAGGTCGAAATACGTTTCTATGCCCCATCTCAGTGCATACAGTTCTTTAAAATCTGATGTTTTTAATTTTTCATTATCAAGTACATTTGTGCAGAGTACTTCTACCGTGCTATTGTCTAAAATAACTTGTATAAATCTGATTTTCATTTTTGTAGGGATATTATTTTCCCGTAGTTCTTCTTTGAGATATTTAGGTGCATTTACCGCAGGGCGATTTATTATGGTCTGGCACTTAACACGAGAGCAAGGCAAATAATTAGCTACGAGAATAAAAGGAGCAGAGCAAGAACTAAAAAAACAATCTGATACATTTAAAAAGTTAGATAATAAGATACTCGCACAGTTTCACGACACTTTAAAACTTATTAACATACATCTACAAGAGAAAGGTGAGGGCAATATTATAGAAGAACAAGCAAGCAGATTAATAATTTAAGTGATGATTTTAAGGAGCTTGGAAAGGTAGAGCGAAAGCTTGATAAATTAAAATATAATGATAAGTATCAAATGAAGATGTAATCAGTTGAGAAGCTATTTATAAGCTTCTCGCAGGTGTTTAGTTCAATCTTCCAACATATACAAAAGCATCATCAAGATTAGCATCATTATTTTTGTAGTCCATTCTTTGTGCTGTAAAGAAATAAGTTATATATCTTGTACCCTTTGGTATCCCTGCTGTTTTCTGCTTTTTAACCCAAGTTGGTCCATAAAACTTACCTATCACATCCATGCGGATTTCTTTTTTATCTTTATCGTAAAACCTTACTGCAATAGCACCATTGTCTTTTTGGTTTTTCCATCCAGACTGGTATCCACCATATTTAATAACCAATTTATAGCTATCAAGTTCTTTTGCAGAATAACCATTTGCTAATAAATCAATACTTTGATAAGTGTGAGTAAGTGCCTTATTCTTATATCCACCAATCAAGTAATGATTACCAGAATGGGGAAAGTCACTGCGAACTCCAGCACCGTCTGTTGACCAATCAGTAAAAAAGCCATTAGATACTTTTTCAAATCCTGGATTACTCAATAGATTTACATTTGAATAAGTAAATCGAGGTTGAGGTTTAGCACAGCCACTAATTAATAAAGCTATTACAACTATAGTAATAAGTATTTTATACATTTTATACCTTATTTTTGTTAATTTATATGTATTTTAATCAGTTGAAAGTTATAAAATGCTGAATGATTGATAATTTGAAAAGTGAGTAATAAAAGTATCGTCGTATATTTCTTAAAGTGAAAAAATTAGTATATTGAAAATGCCTATTGATAAGTATAAGTAAGTGGTGACCCCGAGGAGAATCGAACTCCTGTAACATGGATGAAAACCATGGATCCTAACCGCTAGACGACGGGGCCACTTTTGTGTGTTGTAAGTTGTTATGGTGTCCCGTGATGGATTCGAACCATCGGCCACATCATTAAAAGTGACGTGCTCTACCAGCTGAGCTAACGGGACAGTATGTCTTCTCTTTGTTAAGAGGTCGAAATTATAGACAAATTGTTTTTATAAGTCAAGTAAAATAGAAAAAATTATGAAATTTATCAGATTTTTTATTTTAATAAGCAATTAAATAGTTTTTAACTACAATCATTTCTTAATTAAGGATGAAAATGAAACTATTTGTGTCACTGTTATTTTTATTGTTTTTTATATTTTTCAATGCATGTACGCAGAGAGTACAAATCAAAGCTTTGGAACCTGCACAAATCGATAGAATATCTCAAACAAAAAAATTAGCTGTATTTGATTTTAATAATGATCAGGTAGGTCTTTCTCGAAAGATAGAAGCAAAACTTGCTGGATTTCGTATCAATGGTAAAAAGTATTTTACAATTGTGAGTAGAACGGATTTAAATATGATTATAAAAGAACAAAAGTTGCAAAACAGTGGACTTGTTAATGAAGAAAAATCTGTACAGGTAGGTGAACTTATTGGTGCAGAGGCAATTATCTCTGGTAATGTTAGAAGTCCCACTAAGCAAGACAGTTACTATTATGAATCTCGTGTTCGTTGTGCCGATAAAAAATGTAAAAAACTTATTTCCTATAATGTTCGATGTATGAAACGTATTGTAGGTTTGTCTGCAGAGATACGAACAGTAGATGTTTCAAAAGGAGATATTATTTTTGCAGATACTTTTAGTAAAACGAAGATCTATAAACATTGTAGTGATGATTCAAGAGCTCTGCCCTCAACGACTATAGCTGCACAAAATCTTGCTCAGGAGATAGCAAATCAATTTACATATAAATTGACACCACATTACAGAATCTTTTATGTTGATTTATTAGATGAACCAGATCTTGATTATACTGATCAGCAAAAAGAACTTTTAAAATATGCATTGGAATATATAAAGCAGACAAGATATGATAAAGCAGAAGAACTTTTGATGCGTCTTATAGATGCAACAGATGCAAAAAGTTATGTTGCTTTTTATAATCTTGGTGTTATTAAAGAGGCTCAAGGAAAATATGAAGAAGCAAAAGAGTATTATGAGCATGCTGATCATTTAATGATTGAACCAATAGAAGAAATTAATGAAGCGGTTAATCGGATTAATACCCTCATAGAAAAAAGAAAAAAGACATTGGAGCAGTTAAATAGATGAGTCGGTTGATCAATATAACATTCCTAATAATAGTGATTTTTTTTAGCGCCTGTGGAAACTCAAAAGAGCGTATTGTTATTAAAGAAAAAGAGATGCCTGCCTGGTATCTTAAACCCCCTGTTTCTAATAGTGTAGAAATGTATGCAGTTGGAGAGGGAAAAGATAAACAAGAGGCGCTTTCCAATGCTCTCTCTTCACTGCTTGCAACACTCAGTGTCTCTATCTCATCAAAATACAGTGCTAAGAGTATTGTCAAAGAAGGACGTATCAATTCACATGATGCAACATATGTGAATGAGACGCATAGTGAAGTAAAAAAGATTAGAATAAGTAGTTATGATGTATTGCAAGCTCAAAAATTGGGTTTTAAAAAGTATGCTGTTTTAGTTAAAGTAGACAGAATAAAGTTTTTTAGAAGTCTTAAAAAAGAGATAGATCAGGAGTTTGCAATTATTGACTCTTGGGAAAAAGTTAAAACAAATAAAAATGCATTAGAGAGATTTGCTTTTTACAACAAGGAAATCACTAACTTAAATGATCTGCAAAACAGACTACTTGTAATGAGTGTTTTAAATGAAGAATTTGATTCTAAGCCTTATCTCAAAAAGTATGAAAAACTTTTATATAAAAAAGATCAGCTTCTTGCTTCTATTACATTTTGGGTAAAATCAAACTATAAGCCTCTTATTACTCCTATTGCAAAAGGTTTAAGTTCTAAAAAATTTAGAATTAAAAAATTGAATAATAAAAATCATTTTAATGTATTTATTAAGGCCTCTATGCAAAAAGCCAGTGCGTACGGATTCTATATTATACGATCAGAGATTAGTATAGTTACATATGATAATAGAAAAAACAGAGTTGCTACTAATGTACTCAATATTACAGGACAATCTTCACAGAGTTATGCCATTGCAAAACAGGATGTTGTCAAGAAGCTGAGAAAGCTTGTAGACAAAGAAGGTATTGCTAAAATACTCAATTTAGATATTTAAAAATCATTTACTACAAAGGAATATACTTTCATTATATAGATTGAATAATAAAGGTAGTGAAGATATGATTTCTAAAATTCAAAATGTTAAAAAAGAAGTTTCAAAAGTAGTTGTTGGGCAAGAGAAGATGATAGATTCTCTTCTCATTGCTCTTTTGTGTGAGGGTCATATTCTCATTGAAGGTGTACCCGGACTTGCAAAAACAACTACAGTAAATGCACTCTCTCTTGCACTTGGATTAGACTTTAAACGTGCACAGTTTACGCCTGATCTTCTGCCATCAGATATATTAGGTGCTGAGATTTATGATCCGCAAAATAATCAGTTTAAAATTAAAAAGGGTCCTATCTTTACCAATCTTTTACTTGCAGATGAGATCAACCGTGCACCTGCAAAAGTCCAATCAGCACTGCTTGAAGTGATGCAGGAGAAGCAGGTAACGATTGGTGATACAACCTTTAAAATAGATCTGCCATTTTTTGTTATGGCAACACAAAATCCTGTGGAACAAGAGGGTGTTTATCAGCTTCCTGAAGCGCAGCTTGATCGTTTTATGCTCAAACTTGTTGTAGGCTATAACACAAAAGAAGAAGAACTTGAAATTGCACGCCGTATATCAAGTGGCAAGATGGAGAAAATAGAGCCTGTCCTTGATAAGGATGAACTCGAGAACATAAAAGCTGCTGTACGTGATGTGCATGTAGATGCTGAGGTTGAAAAGTATATGATTGAGCTTGTCAATGCAACACGTTTTCCTGAGCAGTATGGTTTGGAAAAAATTAAAGATTTTATCCAGTTTGGCGCTTCTCCTCGTGTAAGTATTGATATGTTTAAAGCGGTAAAAGCGATGGCATTTATGCGTGAGAAGGATTTTGTAACACCTGTTGATGTTGCTTACATTGCAAAAGAGTTGATGCGTCACCGTATTGTGCTTACTTATGAAGCGGAGGCTGAGGGCATTACAACTGATGAGATTATTCAAAAAGTGCTTGAAGCTGTAGCAATTCCATAAGGTTGGACTTGTGAGTAAATTACAAAAGATACTTGTTCGGGCTCGTCGTCAGGTATTTTCTGAGATGGTGGGAAACAATCCTTCTATATTTCAGGGAGAAGGGTATGACTTTATAGAGCTTCGAGAGTATATGCCCGGTGATGATATCAGACATATTGACTGGAACATTACAGCAAAACTGCAAAAGCCCTATATTAAGATCTTTCGTGAAGAGCGAGAGCTTAATGTTGTGGTGGCTTCTATGTTAAATGGAAGTGTTCATTTTGGCTCAAAGCGTTTTAAACAGGATGTAATAGCAGAAACAGTTGCAATGCTGAGTTTCTCAACGATTAAAAATGGAGATCTGCTTAGTTCTTATATCTTTACAGATAAATTGGAATCGCATTGTAAACCAAGTAAAAAACTTTTTTCAGTTCATCGCAATGTTGATGAGGTTTTACATTTTGAAGCACTGCAGCACAAGGCGGACTATAAAGTTCTTGCAGATACGCTTTTTAAAAGGTTAAAACGAAAATCACTTATCGTAGTTATTGGTGATTTTTTTGAGATTCCTGATTTTAAACTTTTGGCAAAAAAACATGAAGTTGTTGCTGTAGTTGTGCGTGATATATTGGAAGAAAAACCACCGAAGATGGGTTTTGCCTCTTTGATAGATCCTGAGAGTGGCAATGTTTTAGAGGGTGATTTTAATGATGCTACTGTAAAGTCGTATGCACAGAAGGTACAAGCTCACGATCGTAAACTCTATGCAACATTTAGAAAACATCAGATTCGCTTTACAAAGCTCTATACCCATGAGAGTGTTGGTGTGGCTTTAAGACGACTTTTTGAAGGGAGATAAGATATGCAATCAACTATGCAAAATGAGATCCCGTTACATGATATAAAACCGCTTTTAGAAGTACAAGACTATTCGTTTTACTATTTTTTAGCACTTTTGGCAGTTGTGAGTGCCATTGTTTTAGGTGTTTTATATCTGCTGTATAGATATTTTCGTACAAAAAAACGTTTCAATATTCGAAAAGAGCATCATAAGATTTTACAAAATATTAATCTAAAAGAGACAAAAAAAGCAGCGTATGCACTTACTGAATATGGTGCGACATTTAAAGATGATTCGCCGCGACATTTAAAAACTTATAATGATATGGTAGAGAAATTAGAGCGATACAAGTATAAAAAAAGTGTAGATGATTTTGATCATGAGACGTTACGAGTTATAGAATTATATAGAGGTATGATTGATGTTTGATGGAATCTATTTTGAATTTCCAAAAATTTTATTTGTAATAGTTTTCTTTATAGTATGTGAAATATTCTGTAAAATGAGACTGCCTTCTATTTACTTCCCACATGCAAGTCAATTTATGAAGAGTAATATTCAGGCATCCAAACTGCTTTTTTTTCTAAAGTGGATAGGAATTGTTATGCTTATTTTAGCATTGATGTCTCCGGTAAAAGATGAACCTTATGAGCTTGCACCAAAACATGGGCATGAGATAGCACTTATTTTAGATGCTTCTGGTTCTATGGATGAACGCGGATTTGACAGAAATGATCCTATGCAGACACGTTTTGATGTGGTTAAAAAGATAGTAAGAGATTTTATAGAGAAACGAAAGAGTGATAATATTGGCTTGGTTGTGTTTGGTGCTTACTCTTTTATCGCTTCACCGCTTACATATGATGAACATATACTCTCTCGTATAGTATCTCAGTTACAGGTTGGAATGGCTGGGAAATATACAGCACTCTATGAGGCCTTGGCACAGGGTGTCAACCTTTTAAAAATGTCCAAGGCAAAATCAAAAGTAGCTATTTTACTTACTGATGGATATTCAACACCACAGGTCGATAAGATTCCTCTTGATGTAGCTATAGATCTGGCAAAAAAAGAGGGTGTTAAGGTCTATCCGATCGGTATTGGCGGACCGGGTGAATATAATAGGGTCGTTTTATTGAAAATTGCTAAAGAGACGGGTGGTGTTGCTTTTGGAGCATCAAGTGCAGATGAGTTAAAAGCTGTCTATGCAAAAATAGATGCGCTTGAAAAGAGTGACATTAAAAATGAGTCATTTAGTTATAAACACTATTACTATTTTTATCCACTCTTTTTAGGATTGCTTTCTTTAATGCTCTATATTTATCTAAGAAATAAAAGAGGGAGTGCATAATGAGTTTTTTACATCCGGAATTTTTATACTATATGTTGCCGCCGCTTTTTATTCTCTTTGGTCTTTTATTGACTCAAAAAGAGGCACAGGCTACATTTTTTTCGTCAGAGGTGATGGATAGACTGCGTGTAAGTGCCAATACTTTGACACTCAAAGCTAGAAATGCCCTCTTTTTAATCATTGGGATCTTAATAGTCATTGCCCTTGCAGGTCCGGTTATTAAAGAGGGTAAAATTGAGATCAAAGCAAAGAGTGCAGATATTATGATAGCACTAGATATCTCTGACTCTATGCTTGCAACGGATGTCTATCCTAACAGACTCAAACTTGCAAAACAAAAAGCACTGGAGTTTTTACGATTGGCAGCAAATGATCGTATCGGTATCATTGCTTTTGCAAAAAACTCTTATCTGGTTTCACCTTTGAGTTTTGATCATGAAGCAGTAGCATTTTTACTGAAAAATCTTGATACAAATTCAATTACAGAAAAAGGTACTGATCTGATGTCTATGCTTGAAGTAGTCAACAGAAGCATAAAAAATGAGTCACGCAGATATATTTTACTCTTAAGTGATGGCGGTGATGATAGTGATTTTTCAAAAGAGATAGCCTATGCAAAAGAGCACAATATTACAGTTTTTGTTTTAGGTATCGGCACAACAAAAGGAGCACCTATTAAGCTGCCAAATGGAGAATTTATTAAGCAAAATGGAAAAATTATCATTACAAAACTCAATGAAAAGATAGCTGATTTGGCTACAAATACGGGGGGTGTATATATTCGAGGTGTAAACTCAAACAGTGATATTAAAGCAATGTTGCATGAAATAGAGGCAAAAACAAAGAAAAAAGCAATGAAATCTGAGGAGATTGAGAAGTATATTCCACTTTTTTATTATCCTGTCGGTCTTGCTTTGCTGCTTTTACTCTTAGCTACATCATCTATGAGTAAACGAAAGAGTGTTCATGTTCCGTCTATGTTTATGTTGGGTGTATTGATTTTTGGATTTGCACCAGCTGCTAAAGCAGGGCTTCTGGACTTTGTAGATTTGCAAGAGGCACAAAAAGCGTATAAAAATCAGGATTACGAGACATCTGCAAAATATTTTGATAATTATGCCAAAAAGTCAGAGAGTGGTGAAGCTTATTATAATGCCGGAAATGCTTTTTACAAACAGAAAAATTATAAAAAAGCCTTACAAAATTATAAGAAAGCAACATTTGAGAATCGCAGTGATCGTGCAAAAAACTTTGCAAATATGGGGAATGCTTATGCAAAACTTGGTGGAGAAAAAAACCTTCAAGAGGCTATAAAATCGTATGAGGACTCCTTAAAACTGCAAGAGGACAAAGAAATTCGCCAAAATTTAGAAGCTGTAAAAAAGGCACTGCAAAAGAAAAAAGAGCAACAAAAAAAGAAAAACAAAAAGAATCAGCAGAACAAAGAAAATCAGCAGAACAAAGAGAAGAAAAATAGCAAGGATCAAAAGAAGCAACAAGATCAAAATAAACAAAACAAGCAAAACAAGCAACAAGATCAAAAAAATAAAGATCAACAGAAGCAGGATTCTCAAGATAAGCAGCAAAAACAGCAGAATAAACAAGAACAAAACAACAAAGAAAAAAATCAAGAGAGAAAATCTCAAAAACAGAGTGATGAAGAGAAAAAAAATCAAGAACAAAATACGCAAGATCAAAATAAATCCAAAGAATCAAAAGAGGAGAAAAAGAAAAAAGCTGAAAAATCATTTCAAAAGTTAAAGTCTCAAAAAGAGAAAGAGAACTCCAAAAAGAGAGAAAAAAAGGCTCTCTCACAGGCTGCAGTGAAAGATATGAAAGATAAAATGAGTGATGCTGAAGAGAAAAAATGGCTCAAAGCACTGAACTCTCAACAAAATTCATATCTGTATAGATTGAATAAACAAAAAGCTATGAAGGAAGATTTGAATGAAAAACCTTGGTAAAAAGTTATGGATATTTTTAATATTTTTTACAGCAACTCTCTATGCAACAGTGACAGCTCATGTTGAACCACCTGTTGTTTATAGTGGTGAGAGTGCAACATATGTTTTAAAAATTACAGGAGAAACGGTACAAAAACCACAAATTACAGATATATGTGGTAATGATATTGTTGCTACAAGTTCACAAACAAGTATAGAGATGATTAATATGGACTACAAGAAGAGTTATCTTCTCTCCTATGAGTTTGTTCCGCAAAAAAGCTGTGTAATTGCTCCGGTAAGTGTAGAAGTAAATGGAGAGATTGAAAAGTCTAATGAGGTTAATGTTACAGTAAAGCCTGCTACACAAGATAAAAATGCTGCTTTTGTACTCTCTTTAAAAGCATCAAAAGAGGATCTCTTTGTTGGTGAGCCTTTTAAACTCTATCTGGAGTTAAAACAACATAAAAATGCTGCGGTTATTGACAGTAAGTTTGTTGAGCCAGATTTTAAAGGTTTTTGGGTTAAAGAAAAAGGTGAAGCGACACGAGAAGAGACTTCTGAATATATTATTACCAAAGCGACATATACTTTAGCTCCTCAAAGAGAAGGAAATCTTACGATTCGACCTGCACAACTAAAAATTGCGACCAGAATGAACCAACGGGATATGTGGGGATCATTTATGCCACAGGTTAAGTGGAAAAACTACTTTTCTAATGAAGTGATAATTCATGCAAAACCATTGCCAAACAATGCAAAAATTGTCGGTAATTTTACTATCTCAGCTACTGCTGATAAAACAGAAATTACTTCAAGTGAAGCTGTCAATGTTACAGTGAAAGTAAAAGGGAGTGGTAATTTAGAAGATATAGGAAGTTTTAAACCTTATATAGAAGGGGTAAATGTTTTTGATGAAAAAGTTACTGTTCATGGTGATACGCTCACACAAAAACTTGCATTTGTATCGGATAAAGATTTTACTATACCACCTTTTAAACTGGCTTTTTATAATCTAAAAACAGATAGAATTGAGCAGATCAAAACAAAACCGATTCATATTAAGGTAAAAGGCTCTCCTGTAACAACGCCAAAATTGACCATTCAAAAGGGTGATGAGCATTTAACAATGAAAAAAGCAGATACTCAAACAGCTGTAAAAAGTGGTGATATTGCATATGGATGGCTTATTGTTAGTTTTATTTTAGGAGTTGTTGTTGGTGTAGCTTTCTTACTTACTAAACCATTTGATTTTGTAAAAAAAGTCAAAAAATTCAATATTAAAGATGAGAAGTTACTGCTGTTGAAACTTTTGCCATATAAAGATAGCGATCCTGATGTGCAAAAAATTATTACCATTTTAGAAGCGAGTTTTTATGGAGATAAAAAAGAGAAGATAGATAAAAAGCTTCTAAAAGAGATCCTGAAAAAGTACGATATCTCTTAAAAGATATCGTGCAGTTTATTGGCATCTGCCATCTCTTTATGTACTTTATCCCATTCGTCATTTTGAATGTTTTTCTTAAGAGAGTTTAACTCTTTTTGGAAGAGTTCAATAGCTTCAAGTAAATTCTCTTTGTTTTGTCTGAAAATATCTTCCCACATATAGGGAGAGGATTTTGCAAGACGACTCATAGAACGAAATCCACCGGCTGCAAGTGCCAAGATATTATCTCTTTTTTCCTGTTTCATCACAGTATTTGCAAGAGAGTAAGAGATCGCATGTGGCATATGAGAGATAAATGCAGCATGTCTGTCATGTTCTCGAGATTTCATAAAGTACTTTTTCATTTTGAGTGCTTTAAAGATCTTTCTTGCTACTGTTTGTTGATACTCTCCACTCTCTTCAAGATCACAAAGCACTACTACTTTATCTTCATAAAGACCTTCAAGTGCAGCATGCGGACCAAAATTTTCTGTTCCTGTCATTGGATGTGCTGCTACAAAGTTTTTCCGTATCTCTTTTGGAACAGCTGCAACAATTTTTTCTTTTGTACTTCCAAGATCAATGATAGTTGTATCTTTGTTAACATCTTTGAGATCCTGAAGTGCTGCTATGACACCATTAACAGGTATAGCCAAAAAGATCACATCATAGTTTTTTACTTCTTCAAAAGAGACAATTTTTGTGACAAGCCCAAGAGAAAGTGCATCTTTTTGATGCTTTTCATTATGATCGTGGCCAACAATTTCATCAATAAAATCCAATTTTTTTAAACTGAGTGCCAAAGAGCCACCCATGAGTCCAAGTCCTATAATTGCTATATTCATTTTATTTCTTTTTATTAATTTGCAAAATTATACTCAATTTACTTAACATTAACCTCATAATGGGTAAAATCTCTTCTAATTTTAACTCTGGAATTTTAATGAAAATATTTTTAATACTCTTTTTTATCTTTTTTACACATACACTTTTTGCTGAAGTTGTCAAATCAATTAAATTTGAAGGTATGGTACATATTTCAAAGTCTGTTGCATTGAGAATGCTCTCATTTGAGAAAGGTGATGACATTGATGTAGAACAAGTTGACAAAGCAATTAAAAAATATTTTAATCAAGGCTATTTTAATGATATATGGGCAGAGTTTGATAATGGTAATTTGACATTTTATTTTAAAGAAAAAGCAATTATATCTCAAGTAGCGCTTAAGGGTTGGAAAGAGAATGACGACGATGTTAAAGATACAGTGATTCAGCTTAAAAAAGGGACTCTATATGATGAGAAAAAAATTGAAGCGGCTAAGAAACGTATTATTGAAGCAATATCTCAAGAAGGGAAAATTGACTCTGTAGTAGAAGTAAAAACCACATATCTGGACAATGGGAGTGTGAAAGTTACTTTTATAGTTAATGAAGGTGAAGAGATAACAATAGAAAAAATTGATTATACCGGTGTTTATGGACTCGATTCTGATGATTTTGATGAGGTGATAGCAAATAAAGAACATCAGTTTATGGGATGGTTTTGGGGTCGTAATGATGGAAAAATGTCTCTTCGTGATTTAGAGTATGATAATTTAAGAATTCGTGATTTTTATATGCAACATGGCTATCTGGATGCAATTGTTGATGCTCCTTTTGTTCGTGCAAATTTTGATAGTTATACTGCTGATATGAGTTATCAGATTACAGAGGGGAAACAATATACAATTTCAAAAGTTACAATTTATCAGGTTAAACAGGTTATTGATGATGCTAAAATTAAAGATGTTATTTCTTTAAAAAAGGGAGATATTTTTAATATTAAGAGATTTAGAGAAGATTCAGAGAAGATTAAAACGCTTATTGCAGACAAAAGTTATGCTTTTGTTCAGGTTGTACCGGATTTACAAAAAAATAAAGAGAAGCAGACTGTAGAAGTTGTTTTTAAAATTATGCCTGGAGATAAAGTAAAAATTAGAAATGTTCTCGTTTCTGGAAATACACGAACTTTGGATAGAGTTGTTCGTCGTGAACTTTATCTTGCTCCCGGTGATATGTATTCTTTGACAGATTTAAAAGATTCTCGTAATGCATTAGGACGTTTAGGTTTTTTTGACAGTAATACTATAGAAGAAAAACGTATAGATAATCATACTATGGATTTAGTTGTCAAGGTCAAAGAGGCTCCGACAGGAAATATTCAACTTGGTGGTGGATATGGTTCCTATGGAGGACTCCTTTTAAGTATTGGGGTGAGTGACAGAAATGTTTGGGGTTCAGGTATTAATGTTGGTGTAAAAGCAGAAAAATCTCAGACATCAAAAAATTATTCATTTAATATATCTAATCCAAGGCTTAATGATAGTGATTTTTCTGGCAATTTTTCAGTTTATCACTCCTCTTATGAGTATAATGATTATACAACTTTAACAGACGGTATTTCGATTGGAACAGGACATAGGTTTTCTCGTCATATTTCAGGTTATATTGGCTATAGTTATTCTAGAAATGACTATGAATTTGGGTCTGATTTTAATGCATCATATTATGGAAATACATACTATTTTGAGAGTTATTCAAAAAGTTCAATGACAGTCAGCATGAACTGGGATTCAACAGATGATTATTATTTGCCACGTGAAGGATTTACTCTTGGGCAGAGTTTTGAAAAATCAGGGCTTGGCGCAGATGCAGATTTCCTCAAATCAAGAACAACTTTTAATAAGTATATCGGTTTAGATGAATATATAGGTTTTGATGCAATTTTTAGATACAAAGCAAGATATTATGCGATTGTTGATAACGGCTATATTCCACTAGCAGAAAAATTTTATATGGGTGGTATAGGGAGTATTAGAGGGTATGAGTCTTATTCAATTTCACCGATGATTTATGATCCTTCAGGTACAGATACCTATAGCGGTAAAACAATACGTAGAGTTGGAGGAACACAAACTTTTTCAAATAATGTAGAAATAAGTTTTCCATTAATTCCAAAAGCAAAAATGAGACTGGTTACCTTTGTTGACTGGGGTATTATTTCAGATAATGTTACAAAAGATTTGGTAGCAAATAATCTTTCACGTGCGGGTTATGGTATGGGATTAGAGTGGTTTTCTCCTGTTGGACCAATACAGTTGATGTTCGCAAAAGCATTAAATCCAAAAGAGGGTGATAAGACATCTAACTTTGAATTTTCTATGGGACAACGATTTTAAGAGTTGAAAACAACTCTAAAATGTTGATCCTGACACTCAAGTTTCTCTACTGCATTTTGTGTGATGTAGAGTTTTTTCTTTGAATGTATTATTAATTCTCCCTTTATAAAATTCATTTCA
Source organism: Sulfurimonas sp. (assembly GCA_027063215.1). Taxonomy (GTDB): domain Bacteria; phylum Campylobacterota; class Campylobacteria; order Campylobacterales; family Sulfurimonadaceae; genus Sulfurimonas. The sequence continues at coordinate 20,850 of JAMOSE010000152.1, forward strand.
AAATCGATATTTCTTGGTCTGTGACTCAGTAGGGCAATAGATAAAGAGAGCATGTAGCTAAGTGCATGAATTATATGTACATTTTTAGGTAAAAGTTTTGCATAGAGTTGCAGATGTGTATCTGATGGCAATTTATTTTTAGAGTATTTTGTAAGTGTAGAGATCAGCATAATCTCTTCATGTTCAAAACCATACTCTAAAGCACTCTGAATGATATAATATGTATGTTTATTTTGTGAATAAAAATGTACACTGCTTCCTGCAGGATAGAGTTTGGCTGCAATACTTAAAAATTTTTTGTACTTTTGTTCAATACCAAAGTAATCTGCAGTTAGATCAAAGACCTTCTTGCTTAAAGAGGCCAAGTTATTAGAAAAAGCCTTGTCGAGTACATAAGAGTCTAAAATATAGCGTACAGAGGTGTTATAGTTTGCTGGAAACTTATCTTTTGAGTTTCTAAGTAGATCTGACAGATAAACACCTTCACGAACGCCTACACCGCTTGTAATGATTTTTTCAATTTGAATTTTTTTCATTACTCTTTGTAAAATGAGTGCCCCCGGTTTTATAACATCAAAACGATTACTCTTTATAAAAAGTTTCTCTAAATCATTTTCATTTTTTGCTTTTAAAATCCTTTTAAGGTAATCTTTAAAAAGAGTATTGCTATAGGAAAAAGCATGGAGCTTATTGAGAGGATGGAGTGTCTCTTTTAAAAGAGCATTAGAGATAGCTCTAAAAGTACCACCAATTCCTATGAGTGTAGTAGGTTGGAGTGTCTCTGGGAGTTTTGTTAACTCTGTATCTATATATTGTATCGCTCCTTCTAAATCATTTTTATCAAAAAAAAGCTCTTTTAATCTTACTGTACCAAGTTTGAGTGAAAGTGTATTGCTTACATTTTTAGTATCTATAAAGGCAAACTCTGTTGATCCACCACCAATATCAATACTCAGTGCCGCTTTTTGTTGAGGAAGTAAATTTGCACAGGCTATAGCACCAAAATACGCTTCTTTTTCACCACTGATAACTTTAATATTCAATTTAAGTTTATGACGAACTTTTTGGATAAATTCTTGTTTGTTGGGAGCATCACGCAGTGCAGATGTAGCAACACAGAGAATTTTTCGTACTTTAAAAGAGTCAGTAATTTGTAAAAAATCATGAAGAGCATCAAATGTTCTTTGCATAGGAAGAGTCTGTAGTTCTCCATTATGTTTATAGGCATCTTGAGATATTCTTACTTTTGATTTTTCTTCGTGGAGGAGGTGAAATGCATAACGGGAAGTCTTCTCATAAACTACCATTCTAACAGAGTTAGAACCGATGTCTATGATGGCAACTCGCTTAGCCAATTATAACTCTTCGTTTTCTTGAAGTTGTTTATATTTAAACTGCAACTCAGCGATGGTTTCTACATTATCTTTATCTGGGACAATACAGTCAACGGGACATACTGATATACAAGCAGGCTCATCATAAACACCGACACACTCAGTACAACGATCCGGATCGATATAGTAGATAGGGTCACCCTCTTCTATTGCTATTGTCGGACACTCTTCACGGCATGCATCGCATGCTATACATTCATCATTAATTATTAATGCCATATTTCAAAACCTTATAAATCATTACTTATTTAATTTGTGAAAGATTTATAGCAAAAGTAAGCTTTATTGTTTTTGAAGTTGTGTCAATTTACCGGAAGAATACAAGATAACTTTGAATTTAGTTCCAAAGATGCAACAGTTCCATCAATTCCATCCGTTCTATTCTTTATAGTAATTTTTGCACCAAGAGCATCTGCAGCACTTTTTGCTAAGAATAGACCAAGTCCAACACCACTTTTATTTCCTTGACGTTTAAAAGGAGCGAAGAGATCAACACTCTCATCTATTCCACACCCTTCATCAATTACTTCAATCAGTAAACCATACGCATTCTCTTTACTTCTAAGCAATACACTTTTTTCTTTTGGTGTAAATTTCAATGCATTTTGTAAGAAATTTTGGATGATTTGATTTAAAAGACTGACCTGCAGTGTTGCCATATAACCGTCAGGTTTAAAGTCCATCATCAGTTTTTTCCCTTCACTCTCTGCTAAAAGTTTAAAATCATCTGCTTTTTGTTTTAAAATAGCAATAACATCAACTTCTATGGGTTTATCAAGTTGTGCACCTTCTTGGCGGCCTATATTTAAGATATTTGACACTATGATATTCATCTCGTCAATTGTTTTGTTTGTTGTTTTAAGGGCATCTATATACTCTTGGGGTGTACGTTTTTTAATAAGAGTTACTTGATTTTTAAGTTTGATAACAGCGAGAGGCGTTTTTAGTTCATGTGCCGTTCCTATAAAGAGTTCTTTTTGATACTTTACAAAGTTTTGTATGCGGGCAATAAGATGATTAATGGTCTCTCCAAGTGGTTCAAACTCTTGTGGCAGTGTATTGAGATCTATAGGTTTAATGAGATGTTCATTCATATTTGAAAGTTTTTTTGTAAGTGTTTTAATAGGTAAAACAAGCATTTTAGAAAGCATTACGGCATAGATAATCACGAGCAGAAAACCTGCAATGTTAATTATGAAAATATAGTGTAAAATCTTATTTAATAGTTTTTTTGTATGTGTAATATCTTTGGTGATTTTGAGGTAACTTGCGTTTTCAAGTTTAAATGGGTAAATAAGTGTCAGATATGTTTTTTTCCCTTTTGTAATTTCATAAACGTCCATATTTCCCATAGTTTTTTTGAGATAGATAATTTCAATACTTAAAGAGAGGAAATTCTCTGAGATAGCTTCATCAAACTGGAAAACTGATTTATAGTTGGCAATATTTTTTGCATAATGAATAAGTTCTTCTTTTTTTTCATCATATATGGATTTTTCAATATAAAAATAGAGTAAAGATGAGAAGATAAAGATGAGAATTGCAGAAGAAAAGACAAGTTGAATTAGAAAACTTTTTCTAATGCTTTTTTGTAAAAACATTATAATCCCTTTTTAAAAGGATTATAACATGCTTTGGATTAAACTTCTTTAGGAAAACAGAATCGATAACCACGACGACGAACAGTCTCAATTGTTGTGATTGATAATGGTTTATCCATTTTTTGTCTAATTTGATTAATTGCAACTTCAATTACATTTGGTGTTACAAGTTCTGGCTCTTCCCAGATAGCATCAAGCAGTTGTTCTTTTGAAACAATCTGATCTCTGTGACGAGCAAGGTGAGTAAGAACTTCAAAAGGTTTTCCTTTGAGTTCGATATCTGTCTCTTTATAAGTAATTTTTTCCTCTTCAGGATTGATAGTCAGATCTTCAATTTCAATGATATTACTTCCGCCAAAACGCAAACGCGCTTCAATTCGAGCAACAAGAACATCAAAATCAAAAGGTTTTCTGATGTAGTCATCAGCACCTGCACGAAGTGCTTCTATTTCACTCTCATTGTCATCTCTTGCTGAAAGAACAACGACAACAGTTTTTGGTGTATTTGTTTTGATATCTCCAATGATATCAACTGAATTTCCATCTGGTAACATCCAGTCCATAAGAACTAAATCGTAGTTACGAATGTCAAGATAGTATTCACCATCTTTTAATGTTTCAACAACATCGCTTTGGTAACCAAACTCTTTTAGTCCCTCTGCAAGCATTTTGTTTAATGTTACTTCATCTTCTATGATAAGTATACGCATTCAATATTTCCTATTTTCTAATATTTTGGCGGAATTGTAGCATATTTTTAGGTTACCTTAAAGTTTTTTTCAATTTTTTTTAAAAAAAAATGAAGTTTATCTTAAGAATTGAAAGCATAAAATTCTTCTACGGAGACTTTACAGTTGGGAAGAATAGAGGGTTTTGTGATCTTGAGCTTTAGGCTTTCTATTGTAGAAAAATTTTCTTTTAGAATTTGAGATAAATCATTTAAAGCCTCTTCAATTAAAAGATATTTTTTCTGTTTCATTGTCTTTTGTATCAATTCACTGACATCGGCATAGTTGATAAAATCATTACAATAGCTGTAAGAAATTTGAAGGTTTATTATAACCTCTTGAGCTGTGATTCGTTCAAAATCTAAAATTCCTATAATTGTCTGAAATTTTAGATCTTCGATATATATAGTCATTATTATATAACTCTTTTTTCCTGACCTTTAAGAACACGGATGATATTTGGAATATGCTTATAAAAGAGAATAAATACAATGAAAACAACCGGTGCATGTGCCATATTCGGATGGATAACAAAGCTTGCAATTAAGAGTGCAAGAACACCTGTTAATGATGATACTGAAGAGATACGAATTGTTTTTGCCATTACTCCCCACACAACTAATGCAATTGTTGTCTCTAGTGGAAGCATAAACATCATAACACCCATACCTGTTGCAATGCCTTTTCCACCTTCTAAACCAAGATAAGGAGAAAAACAGTGACCAAGAACAGCTAAAACTGCTATAGCCCATAAAACAGAGTCATCAAGTCCCATAAAGTAGGCAATCATTAAAACAAAAACACCTTTAAATGCATCGAGTGCCAAAGTAGCAATACCGAGTTTCTTTGCAAGCTTGGGATTACTCTGTTTGACTACACGTAAAACATTTGTTGCACCAATACTGCCACTTCCTGCTGCTTTAACATCAACACCTGCAAATTTTTTTGCAAGTAAAAGGCCAAAAGGAATACCGCCGATCAGATAAGCCGCTATATAAAACTCTACGTTACTATTAAATAAAAAATCCATTTATTACCTTAAATTATTTGAGTGATGACATTCTACACTTTCTATGCTAAATATATTTTGATATAATTACAACAATATAAAAACAGGATAAGTTTTTGAAATACACAAATGAAGAATTAAAACAAAAGATAGATGAACTTAAAGAGAAGTTGAGTGTAACAGTTGTTGCACACTTTTATCAACGTGATGAAGTGTTTGAAGTTGGTGATATTACCGGAGATTCACTGGAACTTGCAATAAAAACAAAAGATGATGAGAGTGAATTTGTTCTTTTCTGCGGTGTTGGTTTTATGGGACAGAGTGTCAAAGTACTCTCTCCTGAGAAACGTGTAGTTATGCCAAAGGTTGCCTGTTGTGCAATGGCGAGTATGATTACAGATCTGCAGTATGATGGTGCAGTAAAGTTTTTAAACGACAAAGGTATTAGCAATGAAAATATTTTGCCTATTACCTACATCAATTCAGGTGCAGATGTTAAAGCTAAAGTGGGTGAGATGGGTGGTATGGTATGTACCAGTGCCAACGCTAAAAAAATAATTACAAAAGCTTTGGGTGAAGGTAAAAAGATTCTCTTTGTGCCGGATCGATGTTTAGGGCAAAATATTGCCAATCAAATGGGTCTTAAATCTATGGTCATTGGTGTAGATGAGACGGATCCAAAAGAGTGTGATATTATCTGTTATGACGGTTTTTGTTCTGTGCATCAGCTTTTTACACTTGATGATATAGAATTTTACAGAAAAAAATATCCGGGTATTTTGATTGCAGTGCATCCTGAATGTGATCCTGCAATTTGTGATGCAAGTGATTTTGTCGGATCGACTTCTCAGCTTATTAAATACATTACAGGGCTTCCAGAAGATCAAAAAGTGGCAGTTGGAACTGAATTTAATATGGTAAACCGCCTGCGCCCTAAAAATACTTATGTTCTTTCATCAACAAAACCGGAGTGCCCGACAATGAATGAGACAACATTAAAAGATGTTTATCTGACACTGAAGGCTATTGATGATGGTGCTCCTATAAATGAGATCGAAGTGGATGAAAAGACGCAGAAATGGGCGAAGATTGCCTTAGAAAGAATGTTAGCTTTATGATTGAAAACTTTGTAAAAGAGGCACTTGCCGAAGATATTGGTCGTGGTGATCTGTATGCACTTGTTGAGCCTGCCAAGCCGACAACAGCAAAAATTATCGCAAAAAGTGATGGTGTTTTAGCAGGTCAAAAATATATCGCTGTTTTATGTGCTATGCAAAAGATTGAAGTGTCGTGGCTTAAAAATGATGGTGATACTTTTATAAAAGGTGAGATTTTGGCTACATTGAGTGCTGATTCACATGCGATGCTTAGTTGTGAACGTACTATATTAGATATGTTGCTGCATGCAAGTTCTATTGCAACGTTAACACGAAAATATGTAGATCGTATTAAACCTTATGGGACAAAACTTCTTGACACTCGTAAAACACGCCCACTTTTACGTCTGTTTGAGAAATATGCAACACGTTGTGGTGGAGCTGTTAATCATAGAATGGGATTGGATGATTCGTTAATGATTAAAGATACGCATTTAAAAACAATTGAGAATTTAAGTGAATATATTGCAAAAGCTCGTGAGGTGATCCCTTTTACTGCAAAGATAGAGATAGAAGCAGAGACACTCTGGATCGCAGAAGAAGCTATGGCAGCAAAATGTGATATTGTAATGTGTGATAATATGACACCGGCTCAGGTTGAAGAGGTTGTGGCTTTTCGAGATGCAAATTATCCACATATTTTGTTGGAAGCAAGTGGAAATATCTCTCTTGATACAATTGAGCGTTATGCTAAAACTGGTGTAGATGCAATAAGTTCAGGTTCATTGATTCATCAGGCAAACTGGATAGATCTCTCGATGAAAATGGATTAAAGGTCAGGCATAAACAGTGGCTGATGATCAGGAAAAAACCGAAGAACCCACCTCCAAAAAGATAGAAGATGCAAGAAAAGAGGGCAATGTTCCAAAATCGCAAGATGCTTCTGGCGTTGTAACGCTTTTTGTTGCTATTTTAGCATTTTTGATGCTTTTCCCCTTTATATCAGAACATATGCTTTTGTTGTTTCAATACTATTTTTCTCTTATTGGGAATTCTCTTGACAAAGCTTCCATGCTTGATATTGCTATTGTAACAATCAGAGAATTTTTATTAATGGTTTTACCATTGGCAATTGCAGTGGCCATTGCCGGTATTGCTGCTGCATTTGCACAGTTTGGATTTTTATTTACAACAGAGGCAATTATGCCAAAGTTCAGTAAGCTTGATCCTATAAAAGGTATTAAAAATCTGATTTCTGTTAAAAAGCTGATAGATGGTCTAAAGATTACTTTTAAAGCTTTTATAACACTTGGTGTCGGATTTATCTTCTTTTTCTATTTTATTAAAGAGTTACCTACTGTTGCACTTTTTGGTATACATGATCAGTTGTTATGGTTAAAAGATAAAATGCTAGTAATTGCCTTTGTGATGCTTTTTATTATTTTTATTTTTGCAATCATTGATATTATTATTGTAAGAAAACAATATTTTGATGGACTGAAAATGTCTAAACAAGAGATAAAAGATGAGATGAAAAATATGGAAGGGGATCCATTAATTAAGTCGAAAATCCGTCAAATTCAAATGCAGGCTTCACGAAAGCGTATGATGGCTGAGGTTCCAAATGCTGATGTTGTTATTACAAATCCAACACACTATGCCGTTGCGATAAAATATGATGCCAAAATGTCTCATGCACCGATTGTTGTTGCTAAAGGGATGGATAATATAGCTTTGCAAATTAAAAAAATAGCTAGAGAAAATAAAGTGCATATAGTACAAAATCCACCCTTAGCACGTTCTTTGTATAGTGAAGTTGAAGTAGAACACCCAATTCCAGAGACACTCTTTGCCGCAGTAGCTGAAGTCCTTGCTTATGTTTACAAGATGAATAAAAA
>JAMOSE010000153.1 GCA_027063215.1 Sulfurimonas sp.
AGCTATAATTCCATCGAAATTAAAATCTTCTTAAACAATACCTCTGTGATAAGAAGATTCTTAGCCTATTTACTGGTTAAATGTGTACATCCAACTATAGAGATGATAAAGAGGGAAGTAAAATTATTTTATAAATAGCTTATTTATAACTCCATTAAAAACTTCCCCCTTAAAATCAAATTTTATTATGTACAGAATTAACCAGTAATAGGTAAAAATACAAAACAGGAAATTAAATGACAGTAATTAGACTTACTCGTATGGGAAGAAAGAAAAAACCATTTTATCGTATCGCGGTAACAGATAGCCGTAAACGTAGAGATGGTGGTTGGATTGAGCTTATTGGTTACTATAACCCAATGACAAAAGAACTTAAAGTTGATGATGAAAGAGTAGATTACTGGTTGGGTGTTGGTGCTCAAATGAGTGATCGTGTTAAAAAGATAACTGGTCGTTAATTATGATTGCTGATTTTGTCGCTGAGTTTGCGAAACTGATAGCATCATATCCTGATGATATAAGAGTAGAAGTTCAAGAAGGCGATGAAATAACGCAAATAGTTCTTTATGCAAATCAAGCCGATATCGGTAAATTGATTGGAAAGAGTGGAAAGATGATAGGTGCTATAAAAACAGTAATATCTGGTTGTAAAGCTAAAGATGGTGTGAGTTATAGAATCAATGTCGAACCAGTCTAGAGAGCCTCTACTGCATATTGCTACAATCGGTAAAACGGTTGGTATAAAAGGTGATATGAAGTTACACATAAAGTCTGATTTTCCAGAACAGTTTAAAGCTGGAGCATCATTTCTTATAAATAAAAAAGACAAAATTATTCTCAGTGATGTCAATTTGGATCGTGGTCTTGTAAAGATAAATAATCTTACAAATCCAGAAGATGCTAAAAAGTTTACAAATACAAAACTTTTTACAACATATGAAGAAACACGAAAAAATTGTCCTCTAAATGAGGGTGAATATTTTTTCTTTGATTTGGAAGATTGTGATGTTTATGAAGATGGAAAATGTTTAGGCCGTGTAAAAGAGGTAGAAAGAATTAATGTTATAAATTATCTCAGTATTGTAACAGATAGTACTTTAGTCCAAAAAGGTTTTTCTAAGAGCTTTTTAGTTCCTTTTATAGAACCTTTTAAAGCTGCTGTTGATATTCAAGCAAAACGTATTGAATTATGTGGAGCGATGGATATACTAGAAGCATCATAGTGATGAAATATACATTTGTTACACTTTTTCCTAACCTGATTGAAGGTTATTTTAAAGATTCGATTTTAAAACGTGCGATAGACAAAGGTGTTTTGGAAATAGAGTATCTTAATCCAAGAGATTTTTCTAAAAACAAACATTTTAAAGTTGATGATACTGCAGTAGGTGGTGGTGCAGGAATGGTAATGAATCCGCAACCGCTTTTTGATGCACTAGATAATTTAAAGCAGGAGGATGAAGATGTTTATATCATCTTTATGACTCCGGTTGCAAAGCCTTTTGTTCAAAATGATGCAAAACGTTTGGCAAAAAGATCTCATATAGCGTTTGTAAGCGGACGTTATGAGGGGATAGACGAGAGAGTTATTGAAAAGTATGCTGATGAAGTCTATTCTATTGGCGATTATATATTAACAGGTGGTGAACTTGCCTCCTTGGTAGTATGTGATGCTGTAAGTAGAAATATAGAGGGTGTTTTAGGAAATGCTGATTCTTTAGAGATTGAGAGTTTTGAAACGCCACTTTTAGAAGCACCAAGCTTTTCAAAGCCGCAAAAGTATGAGGGTTTAAGTGTTCCATCAGAATACTTAAAGGGAAATCATAGTAAAATTCGCTCACTGAAATTTGCCTTGTCTGAAGCTAAAACCAAGTTTTTCAGACCGGAGCAGTTAATAAAATATAATTGTTTACATACAATTGATACGCTTTCTCAAAAAAAGAAGCGTTAGCATAAATGAAGATATCTCTTCATTCTATAAAATAAAATTAAGGAATTGACTTATGAGAAATAAGTACATTGAAAACTTTGAAAAAGCACAAATCGCTGAAAAAAATATTCCAGATTTTCGTGCTGGTGATACTGTTCGTTTAGCAGTAACAATTAAAGAGGGTAACAAAACTCGTATTCAGAATTACGAGGGTGTTTGTATCGCTAAGCGTGGTCAAGGTACTGGTCAAACTATTACAGTACGTAAGATTGGTGCTAACGGTGTTGGTATTGAAAGAATTTTTCCAATTTATTCAGACTCAATTGAAGAGATTACAGTTGTTCGTCGTGGTCGTGTACGTCGTGCAAAACTTTTTTATCTTCGTGCACTTGCTGGTAAAAAAGCTCGTATTAAAGAACTTAGAAGAAAATAATTCTTCTAGGCTCTTTTGCCTTCCAACTCTCCACTTTTTCTTCATAAAACTTTCAAGATAAACTTTTTTTATAAATTTTAAATCTAATTAATGTATAATCGTTCAAAACAGATGATTTTGGACAATAGATGAACTATATAAACGACCTCAAAAAAGTTGTAGAAATAAATTCTTACACAAAAAATAGAGATGGCGTGAACATTGTAGGTGAAATTTTTGATGATTGGTTCAAAGATTTAGGTTTTTCAATAGATATTTATAAACGTGATGATATTGGCCATCATAGGCATTATAGATCTCCAACTATACAAAATACTCCAAAACTGCTTCTTCTTGGGCATATAGATACAGTTTTTCCTCCTGGTAAGTTTGAATATTTTATAGAAGATGAAGCGTGGGTTTATGGACCCGGGGTATGTGATATGAAAGGTGGTAATATTGTGCTGCTTGAAGCTCTCCGTGAAGTGAAAAAAAATGGTTATTCCATTCATAATATTGATGTCCTTTTTGTCAGTGATGAAGAGACAGGGAGTGATGACTCCAAATATTTAACATCGGAGTTGGCAAAAGAGTATGATTACTGCTTTGTTTATGAGGCTGCGGGTCAAAATTTAGAACTTGTTACCGGACGTAAGGGTGTGGGTACTTTTTTTATTGACATAGAAGGAAAAGCGGCTCATGCTGGAAATCACTACAGCGAAGGGCATGATGCAAATCTTGAACTCTCTTATAAATTACAGGCATTGGTAAAGCTAACTGATTTGGAAAAAGGAACTACTGTTAATGTCGGGAAAATTGAGGGTGGTATAGGTGCAAATACAATTTCTCCACATGCTACAATGACTTTTGAGCTACGTTACAAAGTAAGTAAAGAGAGAGATCGAGTTCTTGGAGCTATTGAAGAGATCGTAAATCATGCTTATGTAGCAGGAACAAGTGCATTACTCAGTGGTGGTATTCAAAGAGATGTTATGCAAACATCTCAGGATTCACTTAAACTTCTTGAAAATATAGAAAAAATTACACAAGAGAGGATAGCATCTGAGGAACGGGGTGGTGTAAGCGATGCAAATATTGTGAGTTCCTGTGGAGTTGTTACTCTGGATGGTTTTGGTCCCTATGGAGATGGAGATCATACTGTAAAAGAGCGAGCACTTAAAAGTAGTTTTGAAAGTCGTATAGAGATGAGTAGAAAATTATTTGAATATTTTATAAAAAATTTAAAATTTTAGGGGGAAAAGATGGAAAAAAGAAAAATAGGAATGTGGTTGTACCGTAATGGGGGTGGTGATAAGATAGCAAAAAAGATGATCAAAAAGTTAAAAGAGCGAGATATAGATGTTCTGGATAATATAAACCTTCGTAATGCCATAGCAAAAAACGGGCATATTTTGTATCGAGGAGAGGAGTATTATAGAGAAAAACTTGATAAGTTAGATCTCTTTTTCTCATACAATGCTGGGGAGCAGACACAGTATCAAATGTATTTGTATCAGGCTCTTAATCGTGTGATCCCTATGATTAATTCATATGATGCTTTTGCATTGACAGAAGATAAGTTTCATACATCATTTGTACTAAGAAATAATGGTATTAAGACACCTGATTATAAATTATGTCATCGTGATGATGGTCATGAACTCAATAAAATTATAAAAAAATGGGATAAAATGGTTTATAAACCTACTGATGGTTGGGGAGGGGTAGGCTTGACTAAAATTGAAAGTGAAGCAAACCTTGATATGCTTATGCCTTTTTTAAATCAGATGGATTTACGTTTTTTCTATGTAGAGAAGTTTATAGATTATGATAATACCGATTTTCGTGTTGATATTGTAGATGGGGAGTTTGTATCATGCTATGGACGAAAAGCGAGTGGAACTGATTGGCGAACAAATGTAACGAGTGGTGGATCTGTATTTATGCGTGAGGCAAATGATGAGATTATTGATGTTGCAATAAAAGCTTGTAAAGCAACAGGAGTTGATATTGGTGGAGTAGATATTATTTATGATCGAGAGAAAGAGGAGTATATTGTTTTAGAGGTTAATGGTATCCCGGCATTTGCCACTCCTGAACAAGAAAAAATGGGTCTTGATTTTAATGATAAAAAAATTGATTTAATAGTAGATTTAATTGACAGAAAAACGAAGTAAGAGTATTATTTTGAAAAAATTGAAGGTAGAATATTGAGACAACAGTATAGTTCATATGATGAGTGTATTGCTTTTTTTGAAGCAGCACAAAAATCCAATCCAGATCTGTTTAAAGTGCAGAGTATTGGTAAAACATGGGAAGATAGAGATATTTTAGCTGTTACAGTAACAAAAAATGTCCAACAACATCAAGCTAAACCGGCACTCTTTTACACCGGAACAATTCATGCAAGGGAGTGGATAGGGATTGAACTCTCTTTGGCTTTTGGACAGTATATCTTAGATCATATTGCTTATGATCCACAGCTTAATGCTCTTTTAGATAGAGCAACGCTCTATATGATACCATGTGCAAATCCAGATGGATTTGAGTATTCACGAAACCACTTCTCTTTTTGGAGAAAAAATCGTCGAAAAAATCCAGATGGAAGTTTTGGTGTTGATCTAAACAGAAACTTTAGTATAGGTTTTGCTCCAAATAAAAATTATACATCCAATGTTTACTCCGGACCTGAACCTTTTTCAGAACCTGAAACAAGAGCATTGCGAGATTTTTTTACAGCACATGACAATATCACAATAGCACTTGATTATCACTCTCAGGGAAATGTTTTTTTTCCTGCACACAATTTTATTCATGAAGATGCCGAAGATGCAATTGATCTGAATCTTTTAGCATCTAATATGGCAGAAGAGATTCGTAAAGAATCAGGACGTGAGTATGGTGTGCACATGGGTAAACCACCAGTGCACCTTATCTCTGGAAGTGGTCGTGAATTTTACTATTCACGAGGGGCACTGGCACTTGTTGTAGAGGTAGGAAGTAGAAATATTTCTGACTATTTGGAGCATATGCGTGAAAATATTGATGAGAATCTTCCTGCTCTTATTATGGCACTTTCTGAGGTTAACAACTATAAAAAAGAGGAAGCTCTTCCTCGTGTAGAAGCTTTTTGTGCAACAAGTATAGCTGCTAAAGAGGTGACATTAGAGTGGGACTATATTGAAGATGATACAATATTTTTTGAGATCTATCGTTCTAAAAAGAAAAAAGGTTTTGCACAGACTTCCAATAGAATTGGTATTACAAAATTAAAGAGCTTTACCGATAGAAATCTTCATACAGCAACAAATTATTACTATTATATACGAGCTGTTTGTAAAGAGAAGGTGATAAAGTCTTCTTTTGCACAGATGGTTGGAGTACGAACACAACCGGCAGAGAGTATGTTTTCTAAAATTCTCTATCCAGTAGCATCAAAAATTGGTTATGTTGGAGAAAAGACAAAGAAAAATTCTGAACATTTTGGAAACAATTCTATGTTTGTCGGTATTTCAGAGAAAAAAGGGGAGTGCTTAGGTGTTACAGGCTTTTCGTTGCAGACTATTCCTGAAAATGCAATTATTACCGAAGCAAAGATCTCTTTTTATCCTATGAATCGTGTTGCCGTTCAGGTTGAACGTTATGGAGAGTGGCGTGTAGGACAGATGGATGAGCGTACACTTGAGAAGATTGACAGTTTTGAAGATGTTAAAAATGCCAAAATGCTCTCTTATATCGATCGTCCAACAGAAGCAGCACAACTCTCTCAGGGTATCTGGAGAACTTATAAGTTTGCAGCTCAGGAAATAGCTGTTTTACAGCAATCTCTTAAAAGAAGAGAAGCCTATTTTAAAATGCAGGGACCATCATCATTACCACTTGATCGTGCTTCACAACTTATGCAGTGGGATATAGGCTATGGAAAATTTAGTGGTGGGCTGACATATAGACCAAAATTAGATATATCTTATACAATTGATGAAGCAAAATTAGATCTGGTCTCAAGACGAGAATTCACTATTAATGAAGATAATATAAAAGATACTGCATTAGACTCTGGTTTTGACAGTCAAAAACTGGAAAAGTATGCATGTATGGAGTTTGATTTAACAAATTTACCAGATATGCAAACAACTGTTGTTTCAAAAGCATATATAGAGGTAGAAAGTACAAAAATAGTTTCTAAAAGTAAAAGTTTACGTTTTCATATTGAAATGATTGAAAATATTGAAGGAGAGATTACATATAAAAAGATCCAAAATCGTAAAATTATTGAGCGTATTGGCTATGATGTTAGTATATCTGATCTTCAAGACTCTCCAAAACAACGATTTGTATTTGATAGATATACAATTAGTGAAATGATAGAGATGAGTCATAAACATAAAAAAGTTCTTTTTGTGATTTCTGCATCATCACATAAAGGGAGTGTTTCTTGTGAATATGTAAGTTGGCTAGATAGTAAAAGAGTAAAAAGACCAAGTCTTGCACTACATTATATTAAAAAAAGAAAGAATCCACCACAGCAAATTTCAAATCTTCATCATACATTGGAAAATGGAATTGTGAAACTTGAATGGAATAATCCGGATGATGATGGATTTAAAGGTGTTATAGTAGTGAAGAATCCATTTAAAGTTCCATGTTCACCATATGATGGACAAAAACTTTATGGAGGAAAAGATAATTATACTTATGACAGTTTTGGAGATCCGGAAGTACATAAGTATTATGCACTTTTTTCTTATGATGATGTACCAAATTTTTCAGAGCCAGTATATATAGAAATAAACATTTAAATATAACATAAAGTAACCATAAAAGCTTTTTTAAAAGTTTTTATGGATTTTCTTATACCTTAAGCTTCTTCTAAGCATATTCCCCCTATAATTCCCATCCACAAACAGAGAGACCTTGTTTAAAAGGTTGAGAGAGACTTCGAGTTGAAGTTTTTGAGAATGTTTGAGATCATTGAAAACTAA
>JAMOSE010000154.1 GCA_027063215.1 Sulfurimonas sp.
CATGAACATCTTTGCAACCGTATAGTCGTACTCTAATGGACGATTCTCCATATATAGCCTCCTTAAGATTCAAAGCAATAAGTTTCATAAATGTACAAAAAACACTTATCAAACCAATCAACACTTGTATATTAGCAAGCTATACGTTTAAATAATCTTAATTTAGAAAGAAATAAGAGAGAAAATTATCTTTTTGTTTAATTTTGGAAATTTATCTGTACTTAAGATTTGAAAGTTTTATCGTCAAATTAAGCAGCCCTTATACTGCTGCCTAATTTATCGTTTTATAAGAGAAAGAAATTCTGAGAAGATATAAGCACTCTCTTTTGGACCAGGACTGGCCTCTGGATGATGCTGCACTGAAAAAATAGGTTCATTATTATAACGCAAGCCTTCAATAGTATCATCAAAAAGATTTATATGTGTTACCTCTGCAACCTCTGTAATAGTATCAGGAACATTATAGTTATGATTTTGTGCTGTGATCTCTACAAGACCTGTTTTTTCATTTTTAACCGGATGATTTCCGCCATGGTGACCAAATTTCAATTTAAATGTGTCATATCCGTGTGAAATTGAGAGGAGTTGATGTCCCAAACAGATACCAAACATAGGTACTTTTGCATCAATCAGTTTTTTGATCTGCTCTTGCTCACGTTTTAAAACAAGTGGATCCCCAGGACCGTTTGAAAGAAAAACACCATCAATAAGTTTTTGATTATATTTTTCTATTAAATCTTCAGCAATAAAGTCATTTGGAACTACTTCAACATCAATTTTTGCATTGACAAGCTCATTTAAAATATTACGTTTTACACCAAAATCAATAACAACAATCTTTGCCTCCGGAGTCGGTGCTTCATCATACTCAAATGCTCTATAATTATAAGTACCTGAAGTATGTCTATATGCTTCTTTGGTACTCACTTGCTCAATATAATTTACATCTTCAATACGAGGAGAATTTTCAAGAAGCTTTTTCAATGCATCTTTATCTGAGATTTCAGTAGAAGCAATCATCATCATAGCACCTTCGCTTCTTAACATTTTTGTCAAATAGCGAGTATCAAGATTACAAATACCCATAACATCATATTTTTTCAAAAATTCGCCAAGTGATGCTTCTGCTCGAAAGTTAGAGTAACGTTCATGATATTTACGAACAATCATCCCTTTTGCATGTGCAGCCAAAGATTCCATATCTTCATCATTTACACCGACATTACCGATTTCTGGCATTGTAAACGTTACAAACTGCCCGGCATATGAAGGATCACTCATAATCTCTTGATATCCTGTCATAGATGTATTAAAAACAATTTCACCGACTTCAGTTTTATCCGCACCAAAACTTGAGGCTTCCAAAAAAGTACCATTTTCCAAATATATCCAAGCTTTTTTTAATGACTCCATATCTACTCCATTCCTCTTTTCATCAACTCTTCACGGTAGAGTTTTTCATGTAATATCTCAAACTCATCAGTTCCGGGAATAAACTTACGTTTATAGGAACGAATTTTCTCCATAACTGCATCTTCTATCTCTGATGTATCTGCAAGAAATGATGTTATTGCATTATAGATGATATTTTTAACACGATTTTCATTTACATCAAAATGAATTAAATCTTCTTCATATAACTCATCTAAAATTTTATGTGCAATATCTGAAAAGCGCTCTTCATAATTCAAAATTACATCAAATTGTGGTGCCAGTTTTTTCTTGATCATAAAGAAAAGCTGGCGCTCATCTGCAAGCATAAATTCTATCTCTTCTTCATTCTCTTCAAGATATTCATTTACCTTCTCTTCTAAAGCCAACTCTCGATTAACATTCTCCTCTAAGATCTTTTGTGCTTCATGTGCTACAGGTTCAAGACCTCGAGTAAGCGTGACAGAACCACTTTTAGCCAAATCTACAGCTATTTTATTTGAGATATGGGGAATAGTTTTCATTGATACTTTCATAATTGTGAGCCTGCTTATTTATTTAAATTTGATTATTCTACAATAAATTAGGTAAAAATCTTATTAGAGTAGAATTATTTTGTTAACAGAAGTGTTAATTCAGAAGCTTTTTGCGGATCCATTTTCGACAAAATCTTACCGACTACTTTAGGTTTTAAAGATTGTAAAATAGCAGCTGCCTCTTTAGTATCCATATCTGAAAGTATATTTGCAGCCGCACCTGCTTTCATCTTTGCATATGTTTGTGCAATTTTATTCATTTTGGTAGACTTTAACTCTTTTAAAACTGCTGTATTCTCTTCAAGCATTTTTTTTACTGATGCTTCTTTTTGAGAGATCTCTTTGAGTTTTTTATCAACCTGTTCTTCTTTTATGGAAAGTTTTGCCTCTTTTTGTTTTAAAAGTTCTTCAGTGGCTGTTTTT
This sequence comes from Sulfurimonas sp., assembly GCA_027063215.1. Classification (GTDB taxonomy): domain Bacteria; phylum Campylobacterota; class Campylobacteria; order Campylobacterales; family Sulfurimonadaceae; genus Sulfurimonas. The sequence goes on from JAMOSE010000154.1 coordinate 2,391, forward strand.
AAAGCCTCAAGAGACTGCTTTTGCTCATCTATACGTTCAAGCTCTACAAGTAGTTCACTCTTTCTCTCTTTAAATATCTCTGTACACTCGAAAAGTTTATCACTTGTTTCCAAAGAAAACAGCGTTGTTGTTATAAACAATACAGCTAGTAAAAAACGCATTACAATGCCTGCCTTTTATCATTTTTATTTCCAAATGTCATTAAAGCTATTTCATCAAGATCTTTGGCCTCTTGAATTTTTTTCTCTTTAAGAAATTTTTCTATCTCTTGAAGTTCCAAATATTTAAACTTCTCATATTCTATCATATCGTACTTTAATGCTTCTCTTGCATTTTGTAATTGGCTGTTTGCATAATGAACCCACTCTTCATTATGTTTGATTAATGCACGTTGAGAGTCCAAAAGAGTTCGATTAGCTAAAAATTCTGCTATAAAACCATGTTGAGGAGATGTGATCTCTTGTAACTCTTCTATGGATTTTTGAAGAGCTTCTTGAGCATCACGAAGTTTTTTATTTGCATCTTGAACAACTCGTTCACTCTTTTGCATCGCGTTTTTCTTTACACTGACCAAAGAGCTGTAACGAGTCTTCATTTTTGTACCCTTACTTAGAGAATGATTGTGTCATCTCTCTCCGGTGATGTTGAGATAATACCTACTTTCGTCTGGCTAATCTCTTCAATAAGTTTAACATATTCCTGAGCAGTTTGTGGCAAATCGTCAAATTTACGTACACCTACAGAATTATTCCAACCTTTAAAAGTTTTATAGATCGGTTTTACATTTTCAAGATCAACTGGCAAATAATCAATCTCTTTGCCATTATATTCATAAGCAACACAAACTTTTACCTCATCAAAACCATCAAGTACATCAAGTTTCATCAAGGCCAACTCATCACAACCGTTTAAACGACTTGCATAGCGTGTTGCAACAGCGTCAAACCATCCGCATCTTCTTGCACGACCTGTTGTTGTTCCAAACTCATGCCCCTGCTCACCAAGACGTTTTCCATCTTCACCAAGATCTTCACTTGGAAATGGGCCATTCCCTACACGCGTACAGTATGCTTTTACAATTCCAGTTACTTTCCCTATATCTTTAGGATTAAGTCCAAGACCTGTACATGCACCGGCACTTACAGTAGAACTTGAAGTTACATATGGATATGTTCCATGATCAATATCAAGCATAGTTCCCTGTGCACCCTCTAAAAGTACCCGCTTCCCTTCACTGTCAAGTGCACGCCATACCATCTGCGTTGTATCCGTAATAAATGGAGCAAGTTTCTCGTTAAAACCTTCAAGCTCTGCCAAAAGGTCCTCTTTTTTAGGAGCGTACAGATCCATAACATCAAAAATAGGCTTATTTTGCTCAAAATAATCCAAAATTGTCTGGCAAAGTTTTGCAGGATCTAAAAGTTCACCAACACGATGCCCTATACGGTTAATCTTATCAGAGTATGCAGGTCCAATCCCTTTTCCAGTTGTACCGATCGCTTTATCACCTTTGAGACGTTCTTTTGCCTGATCTATCATAGCATGGTATGAGAGATTTAAGTGTGCTTTATCTGAGATATAAAGACGTCCCTCTAAACCTTCAAACTGTTCCATCTCTTTTATAATTGAAGAGGGAGAGAGCACTACACCATTTCCGACTACATTGATAGCATTTGGATTTAACACACCAGAAGGAATAAGATGCAGTGCATACTTTACACCATCCACCCAAATTGTATGCCCGGCATTATGACCACCCTGACTTCTACAGACCATATCATACTCTAATGCCAACTTATCAACTATTTTACCTTTACCTTCATCCCCCCACTGGATTCCGACAATTACATCTGCTTGATTTCTACTCATTTTATTTTTCCTCTTTTTCTAATGCTTCACATAACGCATCTGTATATATCGCAAAACCGACTGATGTTACATCTTCATTTTTATATCTGCCACCACGCGCATAGACCTCATTATCTACAATAGTTCTAAAATAAAGTTCATCATAATAAAGCATTTTTGCATAATACATTGGTGCAAGTACTACTTTTTGACACTGAAGTGATGTAGATAAATCTTTCATCTTTTGAAGTTCATCAGCAATTACTTTTGGAGCAATCGCAATAATTTCATCCACTTGTTCAACATACTGCAAATAGACAAGTTTTGTAAGCCATTCTACTTGCAAACTGATAAATTTGTCAATATTAATATGTCTAAAGTCCTCAATTTGCAAACTTTCAAACATTTCAGTAAGCAGCTGCGGTATTTTCATATTTGAGATCTGAGTAAGTGGTTTTAGCTCTAATGCATCAAAAATTCCTATAGCAAGATTCATAACTGTAGCAAGATTTTTCTCTGCCATAAATTCTACACCAACTTGATACTGCTCTGTTGTCGGATAAGTCACAACCGGTTGAATATAAAACCATTTTTTTTGAGAAGTATTGCGACCCAAGCGTTTTTCAATAATCCGAACCACATCAATTGTAGAATCGGCACGAAGAGAAAGTGAATTATTTTTTGCATCATTGATACGAATCAATTCACGTTCATCAGCTATAGATCTGTGCTGATGATAAGAAAAGATTGGTGTTACAATCTCTTCATATCCATTTGCATCCAAAATTTCACTTGCCACCTGTTCAATATAACGTTTAAGTTTTGCACTTTTACCAAAGTAAAGCTTCGAGCCATTTGGGATCTCATGTTCTAATATCATTTATATCTCTTTTTTCTCTAATGCTGATTTGAAGTAAATTTCATTGTAAACTTTTGAAGCAAGCCCTGCATACTCCAAACGTCCAAGACGATGTAAAATCAACTCTATTGCATTTACAACCCAGATAGACTCATAAGGTTCAATTAATCCCATTTGATTAATTCTAAAGATCTTTCCCTTTAAGTGATCTTGTCCACCAGCAACATTCACACTATACTCTTCTTTAAGTACTGAACGGATTTTTGATGCATCTTTATCATCAATAGTTGTCATACTCTTGGCTGGAGTTTTTGGATAGGAGTGCAAACCAATGGCTTGTAATGCTGCTCGTGTAGCTTTGGCACGGCGCGCTGTATTGCAATAAAGCACACCAAATCCACCCTCTTTTTCAATCGTCTCTAAAACTTCTAAAAGACCAATAATAAGCGTTGTAGCAGCAGTATATGCTGTTGTATTTTGACGCTGTTTTTTAATCTCTGAAGCAAGATTAAAATAGTAACCTTTTCCTTCTCCAATTTTCTCAATTGCGGCATTACTAAGACCCAAGATTGCAAGTCCTGGTGGTAACATTAATGCTTTTTGACTTCCGGCAATAAGACAATCTATATTTGTGACATCAATTCGCTCAACACCAACAGCGGTAATACCATCTGCTATGATCATAATCTCAGGGTTAATCTTTTTGATAGCCTCTGCTATCTCTTCAACAGGATGACGTAATCCTCCTGCACTCTCAGAGATCTGAACAGCAATAGCATCAATATCACTGTTTGCTTCTACAGCCGCAACAACAGCTTCAACACTTACCGGCGTGTCCCACTCATTTTTAATCTCAACAGAACTGAGCCCCTGTGCCTTGGCTATCTTTCCAAAACGTTCACCAAATTTTCCGGAGTTAACATTCAGAAGTGTATTGTGACACAGATTAATAACAGCTGCTTCCATTGCACCTGTACCACTTGATGCTATCATCACTACTTCATCAGTAGCAAAAAGTTCAAAAAGATATTTACGCGTCTTTTCAAAGATCGCTTCAAATTCGGGTGTACGGTGATGCATTGTCTCAGCAGCCATTGCATTACGAACATTTTGTGGTACTGGAGTCGGACCAGGAGTAAAAAGTAACATGGGATTTCCTATCTTGCCTAATTTTAATGTTTAATTTTAAAAAAACCTCGTATTATATCGAAATATATTTAAATTTTAGTTTTAAGGTTTGCAATGACAATTTTTGATTCAATCATCTTAGGAGCTATTGAAGGTTTTACGGAATTTCTCCCTATCTCTTCAACAGGACATCTTATTGTAGCTTCCCGATTTTTAGGAATAGATCAAACAAGCGTTACAAAAGCGTATGAAGTTATTATCCAGTTTGCTGCGATTTTAGCCGTAGTACTTAATTATAAAGAGAAATTTACACTTCAAAAAATAGAGTTATGGAAAAAACTTACCGTTGCATTCATACCTATCGGTGCTGTCGGCTTTATTTTCTCACATCAAATCAAAGAGCTTTTTAGCATTCCAGTTGTTGCAAGCATGTTTATTGTCGGAGGAATAGTATTTTTACTTGTTGAAAAATTGTATATTCCCAATGAAGAAAAACTTATAGATGATGTTGAAAAAGTAAATATGAAGCAGGCCTTACTGATTGGTATTGCCCAGATTTTTGCTTTAGTTCCGGGTACTTCTCGTGCAGGTTCAAGTATTATAGGAGCCTTGCTTGTAGGTCTTTCAAGAAAAGCAAGTGCAGAATTTAGTTTTTTACTTGCTTTTCCTGTTATGTGTGCCGTTACCGGTTATGATCTACTCAAACATTATCATGAGTTTTCTAATGCAAATCTTATGACACTTGCCGTTGGCTTTTTTGTTGCCTTTGTGGTTGCCTATCTGACCATTAAACTCTTTTTAAAGTTTCTAGAAAAATTCACTTTTGTAGCTTTTGGAGTTTATCGAATTATTTTTGGTATCTTCTTACTGCTCTTTTTTCACTAATTCCTCACTTGTTGGAATAGAAAATGCTTTTGTATTCCAAACATGGATGTTATTAA
>JAMOSE010000155.1 GCA_027063215.1 Sulfurimonas sp.
TTATACGCAAAAAAAAGATTTTGTGTGGGATTGAGATATTGTGCATGTTTGCGAATATTACGTGAAAACTCCTGTGCACGGGCAAAACTCGACCAGGTATGCAAGGATATAAAAAGAATAATAATCGTTGTTGAAACTATTACAAAAGGCTTTAAGATATCTACACGAGAGTATCCAAGAGAGAAGAAAGAGACAAGCGCATTTGAGCGAATTAAATAAATTTTCGTTGAAATCATAGCAAAGACCAAGGAGAGTGGCAGAAGCAGATCAATGGCATAAAAAGCTTTATATACTAAATAAATAAGCAGGAGATTGGCCGACTTTGAAAGGTCACCTGCATGATCCATATAATCAAATCCAATAACAAAAAGGAGCAAAGCACCAAGAATAATTATAAAATATTTCAAATAGTGCATCGCTATATATTTAAAAGCTAACACGCTATACCTTTTTTCGAAAATTTCGAACGCGTTTCATCCAAAGAGTGTGTCAGTAAAAATTCTACTGCATCAGCACTACTTTGGACAAAATCATCTAAATGCTCTTTTGTATTCTTACAAAACGCACTTAAAACATACGAAGCCACTTCCCCTTTATGTTCTGGTTTGCCTATACCCATACGAACACGGATATACTCACGTCCTATCTGAGCGTCTATAGATTTGAGTCCGTTATGTCCCCCATGCCCTCCACCTTTTTTAAAGCGAAGGGCGCCAAAAGGCAGATCCAAATCATCATGTATTACAACAACATCTTCTATTTTGTAAAAGTTTTTTACTTTAACAACAGAATTTCCTGAGAGATTCATAAAAGTGAGTGGTTTTAATAAAAAATGATTTTGAAATTTATAGAGTTCACCTTCAAAAGATGAGGAGGAGAGTTTATGAGCGTTATGACGAGCTATAAGCTCATCAATAACCATAAAGCCAATATTATGACGTGTTTGTTCATAATCAGATCCTGGATTACCCAGTCCGACTATGAGCATAATTATTTAGCTTTAATGATACTTAGTACAGATACACGATCAGCATCTGTAAAAGTCACACCAGCTGGTGCATCGATATCACGGATAAGTTTAGAATCACCTACATCCATCTCAGTTACATCAATAACAATAGCTTTTGGAAGATCTTCGATTTTTGCTTTTACACGTAAACGTCTTTTAGCAATATTTACAAGACCTTTATTTTTAAGACCAATTGCCTCACCAACAGTTTCAACAGGAACCATGAAGTGTGTTACAACACCTGGTTGTGCTACCATTAGATCTGCATGTAAAAGTTTTCCAGTTACTGGATGAGACTCATATGATTGAACAACAACTTGCATCTCTTTATCCCCAACTTTTACTGGGAATGCTAATGTATCTTTGTTGCGCACAGTACGGATGTATTCATTCTCTTTGAATGCAGCATTGATATTCTCAAGCCCTTTTCCGTAAATATTTGCAATTAGATAACCATCGCGGCGTAAAGCTTTTGTAGCTTGTTTGCCAGTACTCTCTCTAACTATACCTTCTAACATATGAAGTCCTTAATTTTAAAATGGGCGCAATTATATCTATATTTCATTTAAAGTTTACTTTAAGCCAAATATATCATCATCTGTAGTAATCTCTACCTGTTTCACCTCAGCATTTGGATCATTTGAAATTGTTCCTGAACTCAAACCAGAAATTTTTAACTCTAAATCAGCAGGGCTTGTTGCATTTTCAAGTGCCTGTTCTTTTGAAATTATTTTTTCACTATAAAGATCATAGATAGCCTGATCAAAACTTTGTGATTTATAATGTTCTTTTCCTGCTTCTATAGTATCACGAATCTCATAATCACGATTTTCCATAATCAGTTTTTCGATCATCGGCGTACGTACAAGAATCTCTAAAGCAGCGCGACGTCCTCCATCAACAGTAGGAACAAGACGCTGTGATATTACACCCTGAAGAACACCTGCTACAGAGAGTCGTACACGATTTTGTTCTTCGGTAGGAAACTGTGCAATAATACGGTTAATTGTCTCTTTGGCATCAACTGTATGCAGCGTAGAAAACACAAGGTGTCCGGTATCAGCAGCATGCAAAGCAAGATTAATTGTTTCACGATCCCGCATCTCCCCGACTAAAATAATATCAGGATCTTCACGAAGTGCTGCACGCAATGCTGTTCCAAAAGAGAGTGTATCTTGACCAACAGAGCGTTGATTAATAATACATCCGTTATCTTTATGAACAAATTCAATCGGATCTTCAATAGTAATAATATGCTTTTTTCTATGCACATTGATTTCATTGACAAGAGCTGCAAGCGTGGTTGATTTACCAGAACCTGTAACACCTGTAACTAAAACAAGCCCTCTCTCTTTATAAGCAAAACTCTTAATAACTTCAGGAAGATGTAACTCTTCAAAAGATGGAATTTTTACCGGAATTACACGAAAAACCGCAGAAACTCCATCCATCTGAAAAAAGATATTGACACGAAAACGGTTGTTTTCATCAAAAGGATAAACCAAGTCCAGTTCTTTTTTCTCTACAAATTCTCCAAATCTGCCTGTTAAAAGCTCTTTGGCAAAAGTTATAGCATTTTCTTTTGTAAAAATCCCACCGGAAAACTGTACTATATCCCCATTAATACGCGCTCTAATAACAGAATTGGCTTTTACATGCAAATCCGAACCACCAACTTCAATCATTTTTTTAAGATGCGCTCTCACTCTTTTGAGTTGTTCAAATGTTAATTCACTTATATCTACTTCACTCTTCATAAAGCCTCCATTATTTCTTGAAATGCATCTTTAAATGCTTGCAGCCCGTCATCTATCTGCTTTTGTAACACCGCATCCAAATCTATCCCGATTGATGCTACTTTTTGCATATGTTCTTCTATCACCGCAGGATCTATCGGCAAAGCTTTCTCTTTTTTTCCATACTTGTCAAAAGCCTTGATGGTATCTATAGGTGCAGTATTCACAGAGTTATATGCTAAAAGTTTTTCTACATAATAATATGCAGGCAAAGCATCATCTTTTACACCGGTACTTGCAAAAAGAGCCCGACATCCCGCAACTTGCATCGATTCAATTGCATCATAAATAGCTGCTGAATTATATATGCCTGTCAATGCTGTTTCAATATTATGTTGTGCCAATATCTTATCTAATGCACGATCCACTCGTGATACAAAAACACTAATGACTGTATCTACTTTACTGCCATAAAGAGCTGTTCCTCTTTTAAAAGCCTCTGCACAAGCAACTGCCTGTTCTTTTTTAAAAATAAGTGTAGCATTTACAGGTATGCCCTCTGCACTTAAAGCCTCCATTGCCTGATACCCTGCTTCAGTTGCAGGAACCTTGATCATGACATTTGGTCTGTCTATCGTAGAGAAGAGTCGTTTACCCTCTGCAATGGTTGCCTCAGCATCATCACAAAAAAACGGATCTACTTCAATACTGACATAGCCATCATCCCCTGCATCGTATAATGGACGCAAGATATCAGCAGCTTTTGTAATATCATATATAGCTACTGCTTCATATTTCTCTTTGGCACTTATCTCTGGGAGTGATTCCAACTGTGCGATATAAGCATCTGAACTTAAAATCGCATTTTTAAAAATTGCCGGATTTGACGTTGCCCCATTGATTATCTTCTCCTCTATCAACTTTTTAAACTCGTTGTCAAGATAATCTCGCTCTATAAAATCAGCCCATAATGAAAACTTCAAATCTTTTCTATACATTTTTACTCTTTTTATTTATATTATAACCCAAGAACTCTTAAGTTATTTTTTTTGGAACAACAATTGTAAAAATAGCACCCTGTTGCGTATTTTTCAGCTCTATCTTTGTATGAAACTGTTTTTGCATTATCATTTGTGACATATACAAACCAAGCCCGGTTCCATTTTTACCTTTGGTACTAAAATATGGTTCAAAAACAGCATCAACATATTGTTCATCAACACCACCTGCATTATCAGCAATTGTAATAGCAACTTCTTCATCCCGATTCAATATATTTATTATAACTTTTGGAGTTTGAATCTTTTGAGCGATTAATTCATCAACAGCATTATTTATAATATTTAGCAATACTTGAATAAGCTCATTTGCATACGTATGTACAATAAACTTCTCTTTTTTGACAAAATTCAACTCAATATTTGTCTCTTTGAGTCTTGGTTTTACAAAACTTATCGCTTTATCGACCAACGCATTAATATCAATGGTCTGCACCTCTTTATCAGGGCGAAAATATGTCTGAAAATCATCTATTGTTTCGGAGAGATAGACGACAGTATCACTGATATTTTCCAGTGCTTTATCGATCTCCTCTTCTTCAAGTTTTTCACCCAAAAGCCTTTTTATCTGTAAATTGGAGATGCTTAAAGTTACCGTTGAGAGCGGCTGCCTCCACTGATGGGCTATCATACTGATCATCTCCCCCATTACGGCCTGTTTAGACTGGAGTGTCAACATTCTATCTTTTTGTGTCAACTCTTCAAGTTTTTTTGAAAGTACGTTCTCCTGTGTAGTAATAATATGTGTTGCTTCATCCATCTTTACTTTATAAAAATAAACAATAACACTCACAATACCTAAAACAAAAGCAAGGTAAAATAGTTGAAAAAAGGTATATTCAGTATGGAAAAATGGCTGAAATGGAGCAATTAAAAGCATAGATATTAAAAAAACGAACCAAGGAATTGCCTTTTTTTCATTTTTAAAATACAAAATAATAATAGGGTAGGTAAAGTACCAGGTATGCTTCATATCTACAGCAGAACTGACATAAAGCAACAAGATCAGCAAAAAAGTAAACTGTGCCGTTACTGCAATCGAAACAAAATCATAAAGAGCTTTTGATCTACGCAGCATAAACCATAAAATGATATTCATTATAAAAAGAGAAAATTCAAAGAGTGCAAGGTAATGCTCACCCTTGTATATATTTAATATTGAACCATATATAACTGCTGTTGAAGAGAGAACAATAGCAATATTCATCATTTGGAACTTACTTCTTAAATAGCGTTCATCTTCACTAAAATTCCAGCCACTCGTAAAAAAATCTTTTACTAATTTCATCGTTTTTATTACTTCCTTCTTAAGGCAAATAGATTTTATCTTGTAACTCTTCATACTCTAAAAGTACATCACTATCAAGGGTAATACCACCACCACTCTTATAAATGTAAGCTTCTGAAGATTTTTCAATAAAACGTATCATAACTCCACTGTCAAAATTTTTACCGTCAAAAATACCAAAGACTCCACTAAAAAACCCTCGTTCATAATTTTCAACTTTTTTGATTATATCCAAAGTTGACCTTTTTGGAGCACCGCTGATACTGCCTGCTGGTAAAAGTTTTTTTAATATGTCACCGAATGTCTCTCTCCAGTTGGATTGTAACTCTCCTGTTATATGTGAACTCACTTGTAAAAGTGCTTTTTCTCCTGCATCAATTTTCTCAATATAACGAAATTTTTCAACCCTTACTTTTGATGCAACCATAGAGAGATCATTTCTTAGCAGATCAACTATCATAACATGCTCTGCCATCTCTTTTTCATTTGCCAAGATTTTTTCCTCTGCATTTTGTATAGCAGCATCAATGGTGCCTTTCATTGGAAATGTATGAATTTTATTTTCTTTAATTTGAATAAATTTTTCAGGAGAAAAACAGACAAATTCATCTTTATAACGAAGTTTATAGTGCGCATTTGCAAGTGTATAGATCTCTTGGAGTGAAAGTTGTGTCTCTATTGGTGTAGCCTGTGTCAGATTTAAAATATACGTTTCGCCGGCTTTTATTTTTTCAATAACAGCATTAAATTTATCACTGTAATCATCAAAATCTATTGGCTTTTTGTTTAAAAAATGTTTATGTTTTTCATAGCGATAATTTTCACAGATACTGTACTCAATATTATGATGTTTCAACTCATCAAGAGGAATAACTTTAATATCTTCTGCCTTAAAATCACTAATAAAAAGAAATGGTATCTCTCTCCTTGCTAAATCATTTACTTTCTCAAAAGCCATCTCTACCTAAACAATCAATTTTTTAAGAATTGCCATTCTGATATTAACACCATTTGTTACCTGTTCAAGCACTTTACAACGAGGATCTTCAAGCATAGCATCTGTTATGTCTATGTTTCTGTGAACCGGACCGGGATGCAGTAAAATAATATCCCGATCACCGACTAACTCTTCGGTAATACAAAAATCACTTGCATAATCTTTCAAACTTGCATAACTTTGTGATGAATGACGTTCTGTTTGTGTACGCAAACTCATAAGTGCATCTACCTCATCTATAATTTCAGGCAGATAATGCGTCGTTCTCAATTCTGTTTTTGGTAAAAAATGAGGTGGTGCCACCAAAATCACTTCCATTCCAAAACGGCTTAAGAGTTCAATATTTGAGTTTGCCACACGTGAGTTTTTAATATCGCCTACAATAGCAATCTTTTTACCATAAACATCACCAAAGTGATCTTGTAACGTATAGAGATCAAGCAGTGCCTGAGAAGGGTGCGCATGGGCACCATCCCCTGCATTAAGAATAGCAGCTTTTGTATGGTTTGAGAGTATCTTTGGCACCCCCGCATTTTGATGACGTACGATAATTGCATCGGGACCCATTGCATCAAGATTCATAGCAGTATCAACAAGTGTCTCACCCTTTTTTGTAGAACTTTTGGCAACATCCAAATGCACTATCTCAGCACCTAAACGCTTTGCTGCGATCTCAAAAGAGCTTCTAGTTCTTGTTGAGTTTTCAAAAAAAAGTGTAATAATAAGCTTATCCTGCAGTATTCTATCAAATCGTCCATCACTAAAATTTTTTGCATCTACTAAAAGTGCTTCTATCTCAGTTTTTGTAAAGTCATC
>JAMOSE010000156.1 GCA_027063215.1 Sulfurimonas sp.
TCATAAAGCTTTGGTACAAGAATATTTTTGTTTGTATCAAAATTTTTTGCAAAGAGTTTTAGATTTAATGCCTCTGCATTATAATCAAGCTCTTTTTTGATGCTTTTTTCAAACTCCTGCACTATCTTTTTAGGGGAATGGATCCCATAGCTTTCAAGTTTATTCTCAAGTAAAGCAGCAAGATGATACATAATCTCTATATCTGAATGAATCATCTCTTGCGTGCCTGGTCTGAGAATTTTTACAGCCACCTCTTCACCACTTTTTAAACGACCTTTGTAAACCTGTCCCAAAGAGGCTGAAGCAACCAACACCAGCTCTCTCTCAAAAATCTCATCAACATCTTTTCCAAACTCCTCGATAAAACGGGTTTGCATCATCTCAAAAGGCATCGCTTCAACATTGTCTTGAAGCTTGGAAAATTCGTCGACAAGTTCTAGTGGAATAAGATCGGGACGAGTTGAGAGGATCTGAGCCATCTTAATAAAAGTAGGCCCAAGTGCTTCAATCGTTTTACGAATGCGTACACTTCGGCTTAAACGCAGGGAACTTTGTACACTTTCAGGAATAGAAAATTGAAGATATTTTTCAATCCCCATAGCACTGACAAGATCATCAAAACCGTTTTTTAGTAAAACAGTGATGATATCTTTTGTTCGCTCAACTTGCCGAAGTGTATCAAACATTATGCTTGCTTGTTTTGAATTTCGTGTTTTAAAGCAGTTATTTCACGACGTAAAGAGGCTATGTCTTCTTTGGTTGCAAGCCCTAACTCTTTAAGTTGTGCATGAATTTCAGCTTTGATTGTTTTATCTATATCTTGTGATTTTGTTTCTACCTGATTTTTCAGGTTTTGTAAAAACGCTTCACCCTGTTCTTTGCTGATATCACCCTGTTTCATGGCTTCATCAACAAGACCTTCAACTTTTTCTTTGGCAATAAACATTGCACCTAATCCCATTTTTACTATATCATCTGCTGTAACTCTTTGCATTTTTTCATCCTTTTTTTACATTTCAAAATTATTATACCACTATTTTATGATCTCTTACTTTAATATACCATTTATCAATTTAAACGGCAATTTTAATGTCCTTTTCATAATATTTACAGGAGCAGAAACAATATCTTTCGTAACTCTTGTTGTTACCTTTGGATCACTGAGTTTTCCTGTTATTTTTAGCTTTGTTGAAAGAGTTTTTCCATCAAAGATGATATACCCTGCAAGCGGAACTTTTGAGAGTGTACTGCCAAAATTTGTTTTGAGCTCCATTTTCATATCAATCGTATCATATTTACTGCTTAAGGTGCCCTTGGCTGCAATTCTCATCTCTTTGGATTTTATACGAAAATCTGAAATATGAAAAATATCTTTTTTGAAATGAAATTGTGTATAAACTTTATCAGCATACACCCCCTTTGTGCTGTATCCAGGTAAAGAAAAAGTCATAAGAGAGGGAACTGTATCTACAAATGCTAAAATATTGTTTAAAAGCACATAATCTTTTATAATTGTATCTCTAATAGTGACACTGCCGCTGTATGCATCAGGCGTTCCGTTTATGGAAAAATTAAAATTTCCTCCTTTGAGCTTCGCAAAAGTGATGATATTTCTTGCAAATTTTTCATTAAAATTTTTACCGACAACAGTGAATTTATTCTCTTTAAATGTAAAGTGCATTTTTCCTTTTGCATAGGTGAGATCTCCGCTTAATGCATCCTTTTTATAAACAATAGTGATAGTGTCAGAGGGAATATAGCGATTATCTCCAAGGTATATATATGAATTTTTTGCTTTTACATAGATATTTGTATGTGCTTTTTTTGTTTTTTGCTGTGGCAGTGATTTTATAAATGCAAGTAGCTCATTGATATCAATACCACTGTTGTCAATTGTGATATGTATATCTTTGTCCACACGGATATTTATTTTATCATTTACCGAGACGAAAAGCGTTTTATTTTTAAGTATTTTTCCTTCTATTTTGTACTGTTGCACCGCTTTGCCATACTTTGTTAAAATTTTATATTTGTAGCGCAGAGAAGCTTTGAAATGCAAAGCCTCCTCTTCATTATTATTTTTATAAAAAAGTATATTTCCGTTGTCTATATGATATTTTTTTATAATATTGAAATTTTTAGCAATTTTTCCAAGTGCATTACAATTTAAAATCCATCTTTTTTGATTGATAAAAAGTATTGCCTCTAGCTCTTTGATGTCAATTTCGGTCTGTTTTTTCTTTGTTTTTACCAGTAAGTGTGCCTGTTTTTTATGATAAAGCACTTTTTTTGTTTTTGGATCTGTAAAAACAGCATTTCTCAGATAGATATCTCCTCTTTTTCTCTTAGCATCATAAAAAACCTGCATATCTGCTTTGAAGTAGTTGTCTATTTTTACTTTGGTGCGTTGGAGATGCATCTTTTGCTTGTCAATCTTAAGTAAAAGATGTTGCACGCTCCATGGTACGCCATTCATATTGAGGAAAATATTCTTAGAAGAACTTATTTGAATATTTTTATCTATATGCAGATTTACATCTGTTGCAGGGTGTATCAGCCCAATACCCATATAATTTAGCTTTAACAGATTAAGTGCAAAATCAGCCTTATGGTGTTTTATGTCTATTGCACCTTTTAAAACACCATTGGCAATATGTTCAATACTAAAATGAGTTGTTGGAATATTTACCTGCAAATTCTCAAAATCAGGAGAGAGCGTTAGAGCATCAAGCGCAAACACGACATCCTTAAAATACCATTTTGATTTGTCTATTATGAGTTTGTCTGCCTTTGGAGAGATTTTATAGACAACTTTGAGAGGCTTTTTTTGGGTTTTGAGATATTCATCTGCAGAGAGTTGTATTTTTGTAAAATAAAAAGTGATCTCTCCTGTATCGCTTTTTGTGTTGTAGTGTGCAGTAGCATCGGCAACAGCGTCCACACCATTGTTATAGTATGCTTTCATATGTACGATAGTAATATCGGAATTGTTGAGTTTTACAAGCAGATCTTTTACATCAAGATTGATACCCGAATAATCAATATTGGCTTTTTTGGTAGAAAAAGTTCCCTGCGTATCAACATCAAGTGTTTCAAGATTGATCGCAAGTCTTAAATCTGTTTTTATTTTACCCGTATGCTGAACAAACGGCAGGCTGAGTTTATATGCATTTAAAATATGCATAATGTCATTATCTAAACGCGCATTAAACAAAAGATGTATTGTAAGCATGCTCTGTGGCTTTGTGAAATCAATATTTACCCAACTCTTTTGAAGAGGCACTTTGTAGGTATAGGCTTCTTTTGGATAGATAGACAAAACACCTTTTGAGAACTCAAGTTCACTCTTTTGTGTATGAATTGCATCAAGTTTTTGATTATATGTGTAGTTAAGTTTATTGAGCGTTGCTGAGATATAAAGATTTTTATAGGCTGCGTTGAGTGCATCATACTCCACAAATCCTTGTATCTTATTGACTTGAAGGCTTGACGCATCAATGGCATCCATCGCCCAAAATTTAAGCCCATCACTCAAATGAAAAAGAGCTATAAAGCCATGAATATCTTTTATCTCTTTTTTAGAATCAATCTTATATGTAAAACGCTCTTGATCGGCAATACCATATATCGTTAGATTTGCATCATTATTTATATCTATATCTGTTTTTGTAAAAATCTTTTTATGTTGCGTATCAACAATTACTAGACCATGTGCTTTTATTTTATTTTGTAAGCCTGTAAAATTATCAATGTTAAGTACAACATTATCACCATCCAACCCAAAATGTGAACGAACAGAAAAATCTGCTGCTTTTAAAGTAAAAAAACCTTGTTCTTGCGCATTGTACTTTAAGCTAGCTCTTATTGTGTCATATTTTATTTTTTTGATGCGAAGTGATTCGATAGAAGAGAGATAATGTGTATTTACATAGACATATTTGGCAACAGCATTGAGCAGTGTTTTTTTTATCTCTTGAAATGTTTGTGAATGTTGTGATTGTTTTGTTTTTTTGATAGAGAGTTCTTCAACAGCGATATTTAATTTTTTATCCCATTGAATATGCATCTTTTTTATGGTCATATTTGCAAAAGATGTCTCTTGAATATCTATACCATGTTGAAGAACAATGAAAGTAGCACCAAGTGCTACTAAAATGAAAGATAAAAAACTGACTAAAACAAAATGTATCTTTGAAATAATATTGACAATTATTGTATCTTTCATACTTTTTTTAGAGCTTTAAGACTATTTTTCAATCACGAAAAAAGACTCAACTGCCCATACATCTTTTGTTAAAAATGCAATAAGCATAGCTTTTTGTGCCTCTTCCTCTGAAGAAACTTTACCAAAAAGTCTTACAACACCATCTTTTACATCAACATCTATCTTTGTTGAGTGAATATCAGGACTTGTAAGATACGCATACTTGATAGAACTTAAAATCAGTGCATCATTTACAGCACTTTTCGTTTTTACTACTGATTTGTTTACAAGTTCTTTTGTATAAACCAGTTTATCTTCTGTTCCCTCTTTTACATGTTGCAGGGTTGCCGTTGTTTTAGAGGCAAGCTCCTCTTTTTTCTGCTCAACTTTTTGCAGTGTCTGCGCAGCCAAGGCTTTTGCCTCTTTTGATGTATCGTTCATACTTTTGTGTGCTTCGGCTCTGAGTGCCGCTGCATCAGCTTTTGCTTTTTCAATAAGTGCCTGGGCTTTTACTTTTGCATCTGCAACAAGTTTTTGTGCTTTTTGCTCAACAGTTTGCGTATCACTGTTTGCTAACAGTGAAGTCGCACCAAATGTACCCATAAGAGTGCCTACCAATAATGTTGTTGTAATGATTTTTTTCATTGTTACGCATCCTCTTTTAAAGCTTTTTTTGCACCTTCAACCATACCTGAGAGTGCTCCTTTTGCAACTTTTACCATACGTTCAGAGAGCTCTTCTACTTCATTTTTCATACTCTCAAGTATTTCATGGCCTTTTTCTTTGGCGCTGTATGCAGCTTCTTGCCCTTTTTCTTTTAAAATTTCAACGGCCTCTTGAACAACTTCCTGTGCTTTTTCTTTCATCTGTGGCAGTTGTGCTTTTATAGCATCTATTTCCTCAGAGAGTGCCTCCATTGCTGCATCACTGAGCATATCAGCAGTTTGAGAAAGCTCTTCTAGCTCTTCCATAAAAGCATCTTCAATAAGCTCTAAATCATCTATGGTTTGACGAATATCTTCTTCAACAAAAGCTTTTGTGTTGTTTTTTACCTCTTCTAAAGAAGCTTTTTCTTGCTCAATTTTTTGAAGCAAGGCTTTTTTTACACCCTCTATTGCACCCTTTGTAGTCTCTTGGATCTTTTGTTCTTCTTCCTGTGCTGCTTCAATCGCAGACTCAATAGCTGATTTTGTAACATCTTTGACTTTTTGTGTTGTCAGTTTTACATTGCACAGTGCATCATCAACAGCTTTTTGTGTAATTTGTGCAACTTTTTCTTCTACTTCTTCACCCTCTTGGATTACCTTTTTAACACTCTCTTTTACCGTTGCTTCCATAAGACCAAGTATTTGGGCATTTTTAAGCTTTACAGTTGTTACCGCTTCTTCTATGTGTTCTTTGCTTTCATCTGTAAATTTGCTTGCCGCTTCTTTGACACCGTCAAGTGCATCTTTGAGCTTTAGTGCCAACTCTTCTTTTGTATCTTCTACTGTATATTTTGCTTTTAGCATCTCATAATCAAGTGTATCAATCACCTCTTGTGCTTTTTGCTTAGCACCCTCTAAGACACCTTCAACAGCAGCATCAACATTCTCTTTTGTCTCTTGCTCTACTTTTTTAAGCTCTTCTACTGCGGTAGTTGCAGCTTCTTTTGCAATCTCATTCATCTGGCTGATGCCTTCTTTGCTTTTTTGTGCTGCTTTTACTACGGCTTCTTGTGTTAGGGCTTTTATCTCCTCAGCAGTCATTTTACCTGTTTCGTTTAACTTCTCAATACCTTGACGTATCTCTTTTTTCATTTCTTCTAACATATCACACCTCTTTTTTTTTAATTTTAATTCGCTGTAAGTATAACAGATTATAAAATTATCTTCTGTTCCCTAGGTAACATTAAACATCTTTCTTAAAATTTCCACTTCACAGTTATACCACCCCACTGTTTTGATGCTTTTGACAAAAAGTGATTGTTACTGAGATAAACAGATTTTAGTTTAAAAGAGTATTGCACCTTCTCATAATAGAGACTGTATGTAACCTCTTCACCGGTGATATAGCCAATGTCCGGTATGTCATAACCGATATCTCTGGCTCGATCAACGATGTAATAATTAAATACTTTATTTGCAAAAAGTCCAAAGGTTATATCCCAATTGAAGTTTTTAGCTGCATTAAAATTGAGCAAATCATTCTCATAACCACCTATAAAATTTCCGGTAGTTGTAAAAGTATCATAGAACCGGCTTCCTATTCTAAACGAAGTTGCCACTAAAGCACCACTGTAAAAGTTTCCTGCATCCGCTCGTATGTTGTTTGTCCAGTCAAATTTAAAGCCTTTGATCTCTTTTTTAAAGGATTTTACTGCAAAATTATAAGAGAGTCCTATGGTTGGGTGATCTCGCAGTTGCGTATCCCAGCCATCGGGCTTAGAGTGACCGATAAGATGATGAAATTCAGACTGTAGCTGTTTTGCTTTTGCCGAGGGTCCGACTATTCCTACATTTATGCCAAATTCATGAAAATATGTGCTGCTTGATTTGTAGAGTAGAAAATTCAGTTTTGCATATCCTGCATAGGGCATATCATCATATATTGGTGTTTTTTTTCTTTTGTCCCTTGGTGTAAAAATCAAAGAG